>CAYWHO010000170.1:0-5260 GCA_964458195.1 uncultured Arenimonas sp. | reverse complement strand
GCCAGTCGTGTTGTTCGAGCCGTTTCAGCGACTCGGCATGGAAACGTTTGGCCGGCGCGCCGAGTTTCTGCGCGGCGGAGGCGAGGAAACGCTGCGCCAGCGCCGGCACGTCGGCACGGCGTTCGCGCAGCGGCGGCAGGCGAAGGCGTACGACATCGAGGCGATGCAGCAGGTCGGCGCGAAAGCGGCCCTCGGCGACGAGCGCTTCCAGCGCCTGGTGCGTAGCCGCGATCACGCGGACATCCACACGGATCAGCTCGCGTCCGCCGACGCGGAAAAATTCGCCCTCGGCGAGCACGCGCAACAATCGCGTCTGCAACGAGGCCGGCATGTCGCCGATCTCGTCGAGGAACAGGGTGCCGCCGTCGGCCTGTTCGAAGCGGCCGACATGGCGTTTGTTGGCGCCGGTGAACGCGCCGGCCTCGTGCCCGAACAGTTCGCTTTCGAGCAGCTCGGCCGGAATGGCTGCGGTGTTGAGCGCGACGAAGGGCTTGCGCGCGCGCGGCGACTCGCGATGCAGGGCGCGCGCGACCAGTTCCTTGCCGGTGCCGGTTTCGCCGGTGATGAGCACCGACAAGGGCGCCTGCGCGAGCCGGCCGATGGCGCGGAACAGTTCGCGCATCGCCGGCGTCTCGCCGATCAACTCCGCAGCAGGGGTCAGAGTGCCTTTTCCGCTTTCGGAAAAAGCACTCTGACCCCCTTCCGCCTGCGGCAAGGCGCGCGCCGCCAGCGCGACCGCTTCGTCGAGGTCGAAGGGCTTGGACAGGAACTCGTGCGCGCCGCCGCGAAAAGCGCCGGCCGTGCTGGCGACATCGGTATAGGCCGACATCACGATAACCGGCAGCTGCGGTCGCTTCGCCTTGAGCGCATCGAGAAAGCCGAGTCCGTCGAGGCCGGGCATGCGCACGTCGGTGAACACCAGCGCCGGCGCGGCCTCCGATTCGAGCGCCTCCAGCGCGGCGCGCGCGCTGTCCCAGGACTGCACGCGATAGCCGGCCTCGCGCAGCGCTTCGCTGAGCACGTAGCGCACGGCGCGGTCGTCGTCCACGACCCAGACCCGCTTCGATTCAGGCATCGCTCGTTTCCTCTTCGTCCGGGTCGGTCACCGGCAGCAACAAGGTGAACACCGTATGCCCCGGCCGCGAACGGTAGCCGAGCGAGCCGCCGTGTTCGCGCGCGACCTGTTGCGCCAGCGGCAGGCCGAGGCCGGTGCCTTCCGCGCGTCCCGAGACGAGCGGCAGGAAAATGCGTTCGACCAGGTCCTCCGGCACGCCGCGGCCGTCGTCGGCGATCTCGACGCGCAGCGCAAGGCGGTGCGAGCGATCGCCGATCAGCACATGGTGCTCGGCGCGCGTGCGCAGCGACACGGTGCCGGCGCCGGATTCGAGCGCGTTGCGCACGAGATTCCACAAGGCTTGCGTCAGGCGATCGGCGTCGCCGACCAGGTCGGGCAGGCTGGGGTCGTAATCGCGCACGAGGCGGACGGCCCAACCGGCTTCGGCCTCGGCCAGTTGGCGCACGCGCTCGAGCACGGTGTGGATGTTCAGCGCCGCGAAGGCGCGTGGCGGCGCCGGATTCATCAGGCGATCGACGAGCGAGGCGAGACGATCGACTTCCGCGCCGAGCAGATCGAGCAATTCGCGTTCGTCCTCGTCGCCGCCGCGCTGCTGCGCGCGCCGCGCGAGCAACTGCGCAGCGCCTTTCAATCCGGCCAGGGGATTGCGGATCTCGTGCGCCAAGCCTTTCAACGCGGCGGAGAGCGCGGCCGGCATCGCCGTCACGGGATCCTCGCCCGGGAATTCCTCGGCCGGATGCGCCTCCAGCCGGACGCCGCCCCGCTCGTCGCGCGAAAGCCAGAGTTCGGCGAAGTGTTCGCGTCCCAGCGGCGGTCCGAGTTGGGCGCGGTGCACGCGCAGGGCCTGGCCGGATTCCGGAAGGCGCGCGAGCAAGGCGGACAGTCGGCCGTTCTCGCGGTCGAGCTCGTCCAGCGCGAGGCCTTGCAGGCGACGCAGGCCCACGCCCAGCCAGCTGGCGAAGGCCGGGTTGCAACCGACCACGCGCCCGTCCGCATCCAGCCAGGCCACGGGCGTGGCGAGCTGGTCCAGGTCGGGGCGGGAGGCATCAGACATTGCACCATCATAGTGCAATCTGGCTGCGTCGCGGCGACGACCAGCCCAGGCGGGCGCTAGGGGACGTCGCGGCTGAAGAACAGGCTGTTAGGGTCTTCGCGATAACCGGCGAAGGGCGCGCAGCGCGCGAAACCGAAACGCTCGTACAGGCGATGCGCCGGCGCAAAACCGGTCATCGCTCCGGTTTCCAGGCTGAGCCGGCGGAAGCCGCGGCCTTGCGCTTCGTCGATGATGTGTCGCAACAGGAAAGCGGCCACGCCTTGTCGCAGAAATTTCGATGCCGTGCGCATCGACTTTATTTCGCCGTGGGTGTCGTCAAGGCGTTTCAGCGCGCCGCAACCCATCAGCGCATCGCCCTGCCATACGCTCCAGAAACTGATGTCCGGTTGCTGCAGGGCCTCATGGCCCAGGGCATGGATGCTCTCGGGCGGAGACAGCTGCGCCATATCGTGCAGGTGTTCGTCCAGCAAGCGGGCCACCTGCGGGTGGCCCGGCCCGTCGGCGCGGATTTCCATGCGTACCCTCACGTGCAGGCGACGTTCCGGAAATCTTGCCTCGATGCGACGCTACTGACGGGACGCATTCGTCGCCTCCTGGCCGGCTGCGTTGGAGGCCGTGGGCGAAGCATCGAAATTGGAATGCATGAAGGCGATGAGCCGGGCCAGGAAGTCCTCGCGCAGCTTGTCGTCGGTCCAGCCGTGCCCCTGACCGTCGTACACCAACAGTTCCACCTTTTTCTTGCGCGTCCGATTGAGCGCCTTCTGCATGGCCTTGGCGAACCGGATGTCGGAGGTGTCGTCCAGCTCGCCATGGGCCAGGAATACGTCCGCGGTAATCCTCTCCGCCTGCTGCATGGGCGAGGACGCCGCAAGATCGACCTTGTCGGTGCCGATCGCCCGATGCAGAAAGTCCATGCCCAGGTCGCTGCGCCGCAGATTGTCCCACTTGTACATTTTCTGCAGATCGTAGATGCCGGCCAGGCCCGCCGCACAGCGGTAGAGCCCCGGTTCCTTGGCGGCACCCATCAGCGCGGCATAGGCCCCGTAGCTCGAACCGTAGATGCACACCTTCGCGGGATCGGCGATGCCCTCGGCCAACGCCCATCGGGTCGCGTCGGTGACGTCGTCCTGCATCGCCTTTCCCCACTGCCGCAGGCCCTTGTCGGCGAAGGCTTTGCCGTAACCGCTCGATCCGCGGAAGTTCACCTGCAGCACGGCAAATCCTTGCTGGGCAAGGATCTGGACCTCTTCGTCGAAACCCCACGCATCGGCCAGTTCGTACGGCCCGCCATGCACGAGCACGATCATGGACAGCGATTTGCCCGTCGAACCGCGCGGCGTGGTGAGGATGCCCTTCAGGGGCAAGCCGTCACGGGCGACGAGGGAGAACTCGCGACTCTCGGCCATTTTTTCCCGAACCAGCCAAGGACGCGTCCGTGCGATCAAGCTTGCTTGGCCCGTCGCGCGGTCGTACAGGAAATAGCTACCCGGATCGCGGTCGTCCACCACCAGCAGCACGGCCCTCTGCGTATCCTTGCTGACGCTGGTCATCGTGATTCGTTTGTCGGGAAACGCCTTGCGCGCCTCCTGCAATAGCGCTGCGTGGGGATGCTGTGGATTCCAGAACTTCGGCTCGGGCCGCGTCTGATGGAACCAGGCCCCGATCGGTTCCTGGCTGTCGGTCGCGAGGATCAGGTTCAGGGGGTCGGAGCCGGGATCGCGCATGATTTCGGTGCGCGCACCCGTAGCGAAATCATAGCGCTCCACGGCATCGGTGCCGTCCGGCCGCTGACTCTGCAGGAAGCCGCTCTTGCCGTCGGCCGCGACGCCCATCGGATAGATGCTCAGCTTGGTCTTGGCTTCCTCGTTGATCAGCGACCAGCCCTTGCCATCGGAATTGTTCACCCATGTCTTGCTCAAACCGTCGGTCGCCCAGCCCATGGCGAAACGAACCTGGCCCCGGTCGTCGCTCAGCACCATCGAATGCGAATCGGGCGCCCGGATCATGAGCTCGCCCGCACCGGCTTTCGGGTTCGTCTCCACCTTGCGGATCTCCAGCACACAGTCGCCATCGGACTGCTCGACGCAATTGCTCACCAGCAGGTGATTCGGATCGCCTTCGATGGTCGCCAGGAAATTCGACGGCAGTTGCGAGGCCTTGCCGCCGGCGACCGGAACGATGAACATCGAGGGGAAGGCGATGGTCAGTCCGGTTTTGTCCAGAGTCACGATCCCCTGCGTGCCGATGACCAATCGGGCATCGTCGAGCCAACGCACTTCCTCGATCGCGCCGACATTGCCGGGTTGGATCGTGCGGACCAGCTTCATGTCGGGCCAACGATTGACGGTGACGACCGTAGTGCTGCCGCTCTCTTTCGCGATGGCGAGCAGTTCGCCGTTCGGCGAGAGAACCACCTGCGAAACTTCCGGCGACTTGAGCAGCAGCTGCGTCCCGATATCGGCGGCCAGCCGGACGGGCTCTTTCGCGGCCAAGCCGTTCGGCACGAATGCCGCCGCCATCATCCACAGAAGCGCCATCGCTCGGGTTGCGATCGCAGAACGGGGTGCGGACTCGTCAGAATTCATGCAGGATTTTCCTTCAGAAGGCCCATCGGGAGTGCGCGCCATGCAATGGCACGCAATCACTCCGTCGGCACCGGGTCACGGTGGTCGGCTCCGAGCGTGCGGGGACCGCGCTCGCCGGCCGTTTCTTGGATAACACATGCGCCGCGCCGCCGCATCCGGTCGAAGACGGACATTCGACACAATGCTCGCTTTGCCGCCTTTCTTGCTCTGCCGACCACCGGGCCCCGGTACCTGCAAAGAAAAAAGCGGGCCGCTCGGCGGCCCGCTCGCGTGAAGCCGTCTGGCCGCGTGACTGAACTACAGGCCGTAGTACATCGAGTATTCGAGCGGGTGCGTGGCCGCGCGGAACTTCGTCACTTCGCCCATCTTCAGCTCGATGTAGCTGTCGATGAAATCGTCGGAGAACACGCCGCCGGCCTTGAGGAAGTCGCGATCCTTGTCGAGGGCTTCGAGCGCCATGTCGAGCGAATGGCAGACCTTCGGGATGTTCTTCTCTTCTTCCGGCGGCAGGTCGTACAGGTCCTTGTCGCTGGGCGAGCCCGGATC
>CAYWHO010000169.1:0-5264 GCA_964458195.1 uncultured Arenimonas sp. | reverse complement strand
AGCCTTTCATCACCGACATGGCCGCAGCCTACGGCTGGGCCGATCTGGTGATCGGACGCGCGGGTGCGCTGACCATCGCCGAACTTTGCGCCGCGGGCGTCGGCAGCATCCTCATTCCCTTCCCGGGCGCGGTGGACGACCACCAAGCGCGCAATGCCGATTTCCTCAAGGAACGCGGCGGTGGCGACTGGCTGCGCCAGGGCGATGCGCTGGAGGCGCAGCTGCTGGACAAGCTGCGCGCACTGGCCGGCGATCGCGCGCAGCTGCTGCGCCTGGCGCAGGCGGCCCGGGCCGCGGCATTTCCGCAGGCGGCGCAGCGCGTCGCCGAGATCGTGATGCAGGAGGTTCGCCCATGATGCAGCGACGCCTGAAGGAAACCGGCGATCTCGCCCGCGCCTTTCCCCGGGTGCACTTCATCGGCATCGGCGGCGCCGGCATGAGCGGCATTGCCGAAGTGATGGTCACGCTGGGCTACCAGGTCTCCGGTTCCGACCAGAACGATTCGGCGGTAACGCGCCGGCTCGCGCAGCTCGGTGCCAAGGTGCACCAGGGCCATGCCGCCGCCCACGTCGGCGATGCCGATGTCGTGGTGATCTCCAGCGCGATCAAGGCCGACAATCCCGAGCTGGTGGCGGCGCAGCGCGAGCGCATCCCGGTGGTGCCGCGCGCGGAAATGCTGGCCGAACTTATGCGCTTCAAGCGTGGCATCGCCATCGCCGGCACCCATGGCAAGACCACCACCACCTCGCTGACGGCGAGCGTGTTGAAGGAGGGCGGCCTCGATCCGACCTTCGTCATCGGCGGCCAGCTGCTGTCGGCCGGCGCCAACGCCAAGCTCGGCAGCGGACAGTGGCTGGTGGGCGAGGCCGACGAGAGCGACGGCAGCTTCCTGCGCCTGAATCCATTGATCGCCGTCGTCACCAATATCGATGCCGATCACCTCGAGAACTACGGCGGCGACTTCAATCGCGTGAAGGCGGCGTTCTCGGAGTTCCTGCACCGGTTGCCGTTCTACGGCCTGGCCGTGCTGTGCGTGGACGACGCGGAAGTGGCGGCGCTGGCCGAGCAGATGCCGCGGCATCTGATGCGTTACGGCTTCGCCGAAACGGCCGACGTGCGGGCGACCGACGTCGTGCAGGAGGGCAACGTGATGCAGTTCGTGCTGCACCTGCCGGAAAGCGCGCCGCATACGGTGCGACTGAACCTGCCGGGCCGGCACAACGTGCAGAACGCGTTGGCCGCGGCCGCCATCGGCTGGCAGCTCGGCGTGTCGAACGAGGCCATCGCCAGTGCGCTGGAGAAATTCCAGGGCATCGGCCGTCGCTTCAACCTGAAGGGCGAGCTGGCGTTCGCCGGGGCCTCGGGCCAGGGCAAGGTCCTGTTGGTCGACGACTACGGCCACCACCCGCGCGAACTGGAAGCGGTCTTCGCCGCCGCCCGCGGCGGTTGGCCGGAGCGTCGCCTCGTGGTGGCGTTCCAGCCGCATCGTTACAGCCGTACGCGCGATCTGCTCGACGATTTCGCCGCAGTCCTGTCCGCTTGTGATGCGGTCGTGCTGACCGAAGTCTACGCGGCCGGCGAAACGCCGATCGCCGGCGCCGACGCCAAGTCGCTGGCGCGCGCGATTCGCGCCCGCGGCCGCATCGATCCCGTCGTCGTCGCCTCCGCCCGCGATCTGCCGGACTTGTTGCCCGACGTGCTCCAGGACGGCGACCTGCTGCTGATGATGGGCGCCGGCGACATCGGCTACGTGGCGAGCGAGATCGCCGCCAAGGGTTTCGAAGGAGCGAAGAAGGCATGAGCAGGATTTCCGATCCGCGCGAATTCGGTCGGGTGGCGGTGCTGATGGGCGGCACGAGCTCGGAGCGCGAGGTGTCGCTGAACTCCGGCGCGAACGTGCTGGAGGCGCTGCGCGCGCGCGGCATCGACGCGCAGGCGGTGGACGGCATTCCGGCGCTGATCGAAGCGCTGGCCGCGAAAAAATTCGATCGCGTATTCAACATCCTGCACGGCAACAAGGGCGGGGGAGAGGACGGCGTGCTGCAGGGCCTGCTGGAAGCGCTCGGCGTGCCTTGCACCGGTTCCGGCGTGCTCGGCACCGCGCTGGCGATGGACAAGATCCGCAGCAAGCAGGTCTGGCTGAGCCTCGGTCTGCCGACACCGCGCTACGCGCGCCTGTCGCCGGGACAGGATGTGCACCAGGCCGCGCGTTCGCTCGGCCTGCCGGTCATCGTCAAGCCGGCCTGCGAAGGTTCCAGCGTCGGCGTCAGCCGCGTCTTCAACGATGCCGATCTCGATGCGGCCGTCGATCTGGCGGCGCGTTATCCGGGCGAATTGCTGGTGGAACAATTGATCGAGGGCCAGGAGCTCACCGTTGGCATCCTCGGCGACCAGGCCCTGCCGTCGATCCGCATCGTGCCGCCGGGCGAGTACTACGACTACCACGCGAAGTACGTCAGCGACGATACGCAGTACCTGTGCCCCGGTCTCGAAGGCGAGGCGGAAGCCGAAATTCGCGCGCTCGCGTATGCCGCGTTCCAGGCGGTGGGCTGCAGCGGCTGGAGCCGCGTCGACGTCATGCGCGACAAGGCCGGCAGGTTCTACCTGCTGGAAGTGAATACCGCGCCGGGCATGACCAGCCATTCCCTGGTGCCGAAGGCGGCGCGCGAAATCGGTATCGATTTCGAAACGCTGTGCTGGCGCATTCTCGAAACCAGCTTCAAGTCCGATGCGGGCAACGGGGTGGTGCACGCATGAGAGCCCTGCTTCGCATCGCCGCCTGGGTGTTCGCGATCGGCCTGGTCGCGTTCCCCGCGATCGCCGTCGTGAACGGCTGGATCGGCGGAGCGCGCTGGCCGATGCGCCACCTGGCGGTGACGGCCAAGTTCGAGCAGGTCAGCGACGCCCAGGTGCGCGCCGTCGTATTGCCGCACGTGAAGCGCGGTTTCTTCGCGGTCGACCTGGAGTCGATCCGTACGAACCTGGCGGCGCTGCCCTGGGTGCGCAAGGTCGAGGTGCGCAAGCGCTGGCCCGATCGGCTGGAAGTCACGCTCGATGAGTATCGTCCGCTGGCGCGCTGGGGCAAGGATCGCATGCTGTCGGAGAACGGCGAATTGTTCCCCGCGCCGGCGATCGTCTCGCCGGCCCTGCCGGTGTTCGAAGGCGCCGACGAGCGCGCCAGCGACATGATGTCCTTCTACAGCCAGGCGCGGCCACTGTTCCTGGCCATCGGCCTGCAGGTCAACCGCGTGAATCTTTCGGCGCGCGGGAGCTGGAGCCTGGCGCTGTCGGATGGCACGGAAGTCGAGGTCGGTCGCGGCGAAACGCAGCCGCGCCTGCAGCGCTTCGCGCGCATGTTGCCGCGCCTGCGCCAGGCCGACCCGCGCCCGCTGCTGCGCGCCGATCTTCGCTACACCAATGGATTCGCCTTGACCTGGGGTGCCGCAATCGCCCCGGACAAGGCCACGCAAACGCAGCAACAGGCGAGAACATGAACCGCAAAGGCGACAAATCGCTGATCGTCGGACTCGACATCGGCACTTCCAAGATCACCGCATTGGTGGGCGAGTACGCGCCCGGCCACGAGATCGAGGTGATCGGCATCGGTTCGCACGAGTCGCGCGGCATGAAGCGCGGCGTCGTGGTCGATATCGAATCGACGGTGCAGTCGATCCAGCGCGCGATCGAGGAAGCCGAGCTGATGGCCGGCTGCGAGATCCGCTCGGTGTACGCCAGCATCTCCGGCAGCCATACGCAGTGCCGCAACTCGCCCGGCATCGTGCCGGTCGCCGGCGGCGAAGTGACTTACGGCGACCTCGACCGCGTGCTGGAAGCGGCGAAGGCGGTCGCGGTGCCGGCCGACCAGCGCATCCTGCACGCGATTCCGCAGGAATACATCGTCGACAATTCGCAGGAAGGCATCCGCAATCCGGTCGGCATGTCGGGCGTGCGCCTGGAAGTGCGCGCGCACCTGGTGACGGGCGCATTGTCGGCGGCCGCCAACATCAGCAAATGCGTCAACCGCTGCGGCCTGCAGGTCGACGACCTGATCCTCGGCTCGATCGCTTCCAGCACGGCGGTGCTCACCGGCGACGAGAAGGAACTCGGCGTGGTGCTGGTGGACATCGGCGCCGGCACGACCGACATCGCGGTGTTCGTGCAGGGCGCGATCCGCCACACCGCCTCGTTGCCGATCGCCGGCGACCAGGTCACCAACGACATCGCCCACCTGCTGCGCACGCCGACGCCGGAAGCCGAGCAGATCAAGGTGCGTTACGCCTGCGCATTGGCGCAGCTGGCCACGGCCGAGGAATCGATCCAGGTGCCGAGCGTTGGTGATCGTCCGCCGCGCCGGCTCGCGCGCCAGGCGCTGGCCGAGGCCGTGCAGAACCGCTACGAGGAAATTTTCGAAATGGTGCAGGCCGAATTGCGCCGCTCCGGTTTCGAGGATCTCGTGCGCGCCGGCCTGGTGTTGACCGGCGGTGCGGCGCGCATGGAAGGCGTGATCGAGCTGGCCGAGGAAATGCTGCACATGCCGGTGCGCGTCGGCATCCCGCAGCACGTCACCGGCCTCGGCGAAGTGGTCGGCAACCCGGTGCACGCCACCGGCGTCGGCCTGCTGCTCTGGGGCAGCCAGATCGAGCATCCGCATCGGCCGCGCATCAACGCCGGCAAGGCGGGAACGGTTTTTGGAAAGCTGCGGACGTGGTTCCGCGGCGAGTTTTGAGTCACGGCGACAGCGATAACAAGAAAACACAAACACACAGAACGAGGACACGGACATGGCACATTTCGAACTGGTAGAGAAGCTGGCCCCCAACGCGGTCATCAAGGTATTCGGCGTGGGCGGCGGCGGCGGCAACGCCGTCGCGCACATGGTCAACGCCGGCGTCGACGGCGTGGAGTTCGTCACGGCGAACACCGACTCGCAGGCGATCAAGCAGTGCGGCGCCAAGCTGCAGCTGCAGCTCGGCGGCAACGTCACCAAGGGCCTGGGCGCCGGCGCCAATCCCGAAGTCGGCCGCCAGGCCGCGCTCGAGGATCGCGAACGCATCCAGGAGGCGCTCGACGGCGCCGACATGGTGTTCATCACCGCCGGCATGGGCGGCGGCACCGGCACCGGTGCGGCGCCGGTCGTCGCGCAACTGGCGAAGGAGCGCGGCATCCTGACCGTCGCCGTCGTCACCAAACCCTTCCCGTTCGAAGGCCGTCGCCGCATGCAGGTGGCGCTCAAGGGCATCGAGGAACTGGCGAACCATTTCGAT
>CAYWHO010000168.1:0-5264 GCA_964458195.1 uncultured Arenimonas sp. | reverse complement strand
TGCGCGCGTTGACGCGGCGCTACGACAACGCGGAGATCGGAGATTTCGCCGTGAGTGCCGACGAGTTCGCCGCGGCCGAACGCGATGTGCCGGCGGAACTTCGGGCGGCGATGCGCGAGGCGCATGGGCGACTGCTCGCCTGGCACCAGGCCGGCATGGCGAAGGAATTCGAGATCGAAACCGCCGAAGGCGTGCGCTGCGGCCGCCTGCTGCGCGGCATCGGCCGCGTCGGTCTGTACGTGCCGGCGGGTTCGGCGCCCTTGCCGTCGACGGCCCTGATGCTCGGCGTGCCGGCGCGACTCGCGGGCTGCGAGCGGGTCGTGCTGTGCACACCGCCGCGCGCGGACGGCAGCGCCGATCCGGCGGTGCTGGTGGCGGCGAAACTCTGCGGCATCGACGAGGTGTACAAGCTCGGCGGTGCGCAGGCCATCGCGGCGATGGCGGTCGGCACCGAATCGGTGCCGGCCTGCGACAAGCTTTTCGGTCCGGGCAATGCCTATGTGGCGGCGGCGAAGCAGTACGTCAGCGGCCTGCCGCAGGGGCCGGCGATCGATCTGCCGGCAGGGCCTTCCGAAGTGCTGGTGATCGCCGATGCGGAGGCGAACGCCGCCTTCGTCGCCGCCGACCTGCTGTCGCAGGCCGAGCACGGTCCGGATTCGCAGGTGCTGCTGCTGTCCGACTCGCCGGCCTTGCTGCAGCTCGTCATGGCGGAAATCGCTGCGCAGCTTCCATTGCTGCCGCGGGCGGACATCGCCCGCGCGGCGCTGGAGCATGCGCGTTGCATCCTGGTCGAGCGGATCGAGCACGCGTTCGACATCGCCAATCGCTACGCCCCCGAGCACCTGATCCTGGCCTTGCGCCGGCCGCGCGACTGGCTGGGACGGATACGTGCGGCCGGTTCGGTTTTCCTCGGCGATTACGCGCCGGAAGCGCTGGGCGACTACTGTTCCGGCACCAACCACGTGTTGCCGACCGATGCGGCGGCGCGGGCCTGGTCGGGCGTGAGCGTCGCAAGCTTCCAGACGTCGATCAGCCTGCAGGAAGTGAGTCGCGTGGGCCTCGATCGCATCGGGCCCTGCGCGGTGGCCCTGGCACGCGCCGAAGGCCTGGAAGCGCACGCACAGGCCGTGCTTCGCAGACTGGAATCGGCGCCATGAGCGCGATCACCGAACTGATGCGCCCGGATCTGCGCGACTTCGCCGGCTACGCCTCGGCGCGCCGCAGCGCGGCGAGCGGCCGCGTCTGGCTCAATGCGAACGAATCGCCGCTGGCGTCGCCGGCCGACGCCAGCGGTCGGCTCAATCGCTATCCCGATCCGCAACCGGGCGCCTTGCGCGAGCGCCTCGCGACGCTCTACGGCGTTTCGCCGGCGCAACTGACGCTCACGCGCGGCAGCGACGAAGGCATCGACCTGCTGGTGCGCGGATTCTGTCGTGCAGGCATCGATCCGGTGCTGATCGCGCCGCCCTGTTTCGGCATGTATGCCGTCAGCGCGCGCTTGCAGAACGCGCCTTTGATCGAGGTGCCTTTGCGCGATGAAGGCGATGCCTGGCGATTCGATCTCGATGGCATCGCCGAGGCGGCGCTGGCGAAGCGCGCACGGCTGGTCTTCCTGTGCTCGCCGGGCAATCCGACCGGACAGGCCTTGACCATCGCCGAAATCGAATGGCTGCTCGACCGGCTGCAGGGTCGGGCGCTGCTGGTGATCGACGAGGCCTACGTCGAATACAGCCGGGAGCCGAGCGCATCGGGGCTGTTGGCGACATATCCCGCGCTGGTCGTGTTGCGCACGCTCTCCAAGGCTTACGCGCTGGCCGGTGCGCGCATCGGCGCCTTGCTGGGGGATCCTGCCCTGGTGCAATTCCTGCGCAATCTTTCCGCCCCGTATCCGATCGCGGCGCCCTCGGCGGAGCTGGCGCTGTCGGGTTCGGGCGAAGCGGGCGTGATGGAAGCGCGCCGACGGGTCGAGGGCGTCCTGCGCGAGCGCGAGCGCCTGCGCCAGGCCCTGTCCGCCGCGCCGGGCGTGCGTCGCGTCTATGCATCGCAGGGCAACTACCTGCTGGCCCGATTCGACGACGCCGAGGCGATGCTGTCGCGGTGGCTGGACGCCGGCATCGTCGTGCGCGATATGCGCGCCATGCCCGGGCTGGGCGATGCGCTGCGCATCAGCATCGGCACACCAGCGGAAAACGACCAGTTGCTGGCGACCCTGCGACAGGAGGCCTGCGCATGAGCCGTATCCTGTTCGTCGACCGCGATGGCGTGCTGATCGAGGAACCCGAAGACTTCCAGATCGACAGCTACGAAAAATTCCGCCTGGTCGAGGGCGTGGTTCCGGCGCTGCTGAAGATCCGCGACGCCGGCTACGAGTTCGTCATGGTCTCGAACCAGGACGGACTGGGCAGCGCGGATTTCCCGACGGAAAGTTTCGAAGGCCCGCAACGCCTGTTGCTGCAGATACTCGCCTCGCAGGGCATCGTGTTCCGCGAGGTGCTGATCGATCCGCATCGTCCGGAGGACGGTTCGCCGGACCGCAAGCCCGGCATCGGCATGGTCATGCACTACCTGCGCGACCGCAGCGTCGATCTGGCGGGCAGTGCGATGGTGGGGGATCGCGACACCGACATGCAGTTCGCGGCCAACCTCGGCGTTCGCGGCTTCCGTTTCGGACCGCAGGCCTACGATTGGCCCGCCATCGCGCATGTCTTGGTCGATAGTCCGCGCCAGTCCCTGGTCGAACGCACGACGCGGGAGACGCGCGTGCGCGTGGAACTCGATCTGGATCGCCGCGCCGACGCCGTCGTCGCGACCGGCCTCGGCTTCTTCGACCACATGCTCGAGCAACTCGGCAAGCACGGCGGGTTCGCGCTGTCGCTGACCTGCGCCGGCGATCTGCATATCGACGAACACCACACGGTCGAGGACTGCGGCCTGGCCCTGGGCGAAGCGTTCCGGCGCGCGCTCGGCGACAAGCGCGGCATCGCGCGCTACGGCTTCGTCCTGCCGATGGACGAGGCGAAAGCCTCTGCGACGCTGGATTTCTCCGGCAGGCCCTGCTTCGTTTTCGACGGCGGCTTTCCGCGCGAGCGCGTCGGCGACCTGCCGACGGAACTCGTGCCGCACTTCTTTCGCTCGTTCTGCGAAACGGCCGGCCTCAACCTGCATCTGCAGGTGCAGGGTGAGAATGCGCACCACATGGTGGAGGCGTGTTTCAAGGCCGTCGCGCGCGCGCTCGCCCAGGCGGTTCGACGCGAAGGCAGCGAATTGCCCAGTACCAAGGGCGTGCTGTGAGCCTGCGTCTGGTCCTGCTCGATTCCGGTGGCGCCAATCTCGGTTCGGTGCAGGCCGCGTTCGCCCGCCTCGGCGTCGACGCGCCGGTCAGCAGCGATGCGGCACAGATCCGCCGCGCCACCCATGTCGTCCTGCCCGGAGTCGGCGCGGCGGGTTCGGCGATGGCGCACCTGCGCGCCAATGGCCTCGACCGCCTGATTCCGCAGCTGACGCAGCCCCTGCTGGGCATCTGCATCGGCATGCAATTGCTGTTCGAACGCTCGGAGGAAGACGACAGCGAATGCCTGGGCCTGTTGCCGGGCGCCGTTCGCCGCCTGGACGAAGGACAGGGCGTGCGCGTACCGCATATGGGCTGGAACCGACTGAAGGAAAAAACGCCGCATGCGTTGGTCGACGGATTGGCCGAAGCCTGGGCCTATTTCGTGCACGGCTTCGCCGTGCCGAGCTCTCCGCTGGCCCTGGCCGAAGCCACGCACGGGCAAACCTTCGCCGCCGTCGTCGGCGACGGCCGCGTATTCGGCGCCCAGTTCCATCCCGAGCGGTCGGGCCGGGCGGGTGCGCGCTTCCTGCAGAATTTCCTGGAACTGACATGAGCTGGACCCTCTATCCCGCCATCGACGTGCGTGCCGGTCGGGTCGTCCGGCTCGCGCAGGGCGATTACGCCCGCGAAACCGTGCACGGCGACGACCCCTTGTCCTTCGCGGAAGCCTTTCGCGCCGCGGGCGCGCAGTGGCTGCACCTGGTCGATCTCGATGCAGCCCGCGACGGCGCTTACGGCCTGCACGCGCTGTTGGCGAACATCGTCGCGCGCACCGGCTTGAAGGTGCAGACCGGCGGCGGCATCCGCGGCGATTCCGATATCCGGGCGCTGTTCAGCGCCGGCGCGTCCCGCGTGGTGATCGGTACGCTGGCGGTGCGCGAACCGGCGCGGGTCATCGACTGGCTGGCGGAGTTCGGCGTCGAACGCATCGTCGTCGCCCTGGATGTGCGTTTCGACGACGGAGATTGGCGTCTCCCGGTCCGCGGTTGGACCGAGGCGTCGTCGGCCCGGATGGAGGATCTGCTCTCGCGCTATCGCGATGCCGGGCTGCGCCACCTGCTGTGCACCGACATCGCGCGCGACGGCATGTTGTCCGGATTCAATCTCGAACTGTACGCAGGCCTGCGGGCGCGATTCCCCGAACTCGAACTGCAGGCTTCGGGCGGCGTGGCCGATCTCGCGCAGATCGCGCGCGCGCGCGCCGGCGGCCTGTCGGGCGCCGTGCTTGGCCGGGCCCTGCTGGAGGGCCGGTTCGGCCTGTCGGAGGCCCTGGCATGTTGAGTCGCCGCATCATTCCCTGTCTGGATGTCCGCAACGGCGCGGTCGTGAAAGGCGTGCGTTTTCGCGATCACGTGGTGGTCGGCGATATCGTCGAACTGGCCTTGCGCTATCGCGACGAAGGCGCGGACGAGCTGGTCTTCTACGATATCGCCGCCAGCCCCGCCGGACGGGGCGTGGATCGCGCCTGGGTCGAGCGCATCGCACGGCAGATAGATATTCCGTTCTGCGTGGCCGGCGGCATCCGTTCGGTGGAACAGGCGCGCGCGGTCCTTGCCGCCGGCGCCGACAAGATTTCGATCAACACGCCGGCGCTCGAACGCCCGGAACTCATCGACGAACTGGCGTTGGCTTTCGGCTCGCAATGCGTCGTCATCGGCGTCGACAGCCTGCGCGACTTCGACGCGCAATGGCGCGTACGCAGCCATACCGGCGATCCGGCGACGATGCGGAACTCCGCTCGCCGCACGCTGGACTGGATCGTCGAAGCGCAGCGCCGCGGCGCCGGCGAAATCGTGCTCAATTGCATGGGGTCCGACGGCGTGCGCGGCGGCTACGACATCGAACAACTGCGGGCGGCGCGGAAGATCTGCCGCGTTCCGCTGGTCGCCTCGGGCGGTGCCGGGCGCATGGAGGATTTCGCCCAGGTTTTCGC
>CAYWHO010000167.1:1782-5280 GCA_964458195.1 uncultured Arenimonas sp. | reverse complement strand
ACCAGCACCAGCAGCACGGTATAGAACAGGATCTGCCAGCGCGTGTATTCGACGCCGTGCGTCACCGGCAGCATCGGGATCATCGCGCGCGCGTAGTCGTCGCGACGGAAGATCGCCAGCGCCCAGAAATGCGGCGGCGTCCAGACGAAGATGATCAGCACCAAAAGCAGCGCGTGCGGGTGCAACTGGTCGGTGACGGCGGTCCAGCCCAGTGCCGGGGGCGCCGCGCCGGCCAGGCCGCCGATGACGATGTTCTGCGGCGTCGCCCGTTTCAGGAAACCGGTATAGACGATCGCGTAGCCGATCAGCGAGGCGAAGGTCAGCACCGCCGTCAACGGGTTCACGCACAGCGCCAGCAGCAGCATCGATGCCGCGCCGAGCACAATCGCGAAGACCAGCACCTGCGTCGGACGCAGCGAGCCGGTGGGCAGCGGCCGGTGCGCGGTGCGCGCCATCAGGGCGTCGATGCGCTGGTCGAGCAGATGGTTGATCGCGGCGGCCGAAGACGCCGCGAGCCAGATGCCGAGCGCACCGGCCAGCAGGGTCGGCCAGGAAACGATGAAGTCCGGCGTGGTCATCGCGCCCTTGGGCAGCTGGCCGTGCAGCACGAGTTCGACGAGCCAGCCGAGCGAGGCGAAGCCCGTCGGTCCGCGCGGGTCGTGCATCGCCAGGAACATGCCGATCACCGCGGTGAACACGATCAGCGCGACGACGCGCGGCTTGGTCAGCTCGTAGTATTCGCGCAGGTGCAGCTTCATTCGGGCGCCCGCAAGCGCGCCAGCAGGCCGACGATCACGAACAGCAAGGCCGCGGCGCCGCCGGTATGCGCGACCGCGACCCACAAGGGCAGGCCGAGCACCACGTTGCCGATGCCGAGGGCGATCTGCGCGCACAGCAACAGCACGAGCACGCAGCCCCAGAACAGCAGGCCGGGCGTGCGGATCATTCGTACGGCGACGGCGAGCAGGTGGCCGAAGACGAGCACGGCCACCATGCGGTGCGCGAGCTGGATCGCAACGCGGGCGGGGCCGTCGAGCACGCCGCCTTCGTAGTCCACGCCGATGCCGCGCCAGAGCACGAAGGCTTCGCGGAAATCGTGCGTGGGCCACCATTGCCCCAGGCACTTGGGGAAATCGCTGCCGCAGGCCAGCGCCGCGTAGTTGGACGAGGTCCAGCCGCCCAGCGCGATCTGCAGCACGAGCAGAGCGAGGCCGATCCACAACAGCCGGCGCAGCTTCGGCGCGACGGCCTGCACCAGCGCCGAATTCGGTGTCGTCGCCCAGGCCAGCCAGGTCAGCAGCGAAAATGTCGCGAGACCGCCGAGCAGGTGCGCCATCACGACGACCGGTTTCAGCAGCCAGGTGACGGTCCACATGCCGAGCACGGCCTGGAAGACGACGACCATCAGGACGATCGCGCTCAGGCGTGAGGCGTCGGCGCTCGATGCGCGGATCGCCTGGATCAGCAGCCAGGCCTCGCCAGCGAGCGCCAGCGCCGCGGCGTAGTCGTAGTGCTTGCCGATGTATAGCGGGATCGACGCGGCGACAAGCGCGGCCGAGCCGGCGATCTGCAGCATGCCGAACCGCCGTTTCTGCGCCGCGATCAGCGCCAGCAGCAGGATCAGCAGGCCCAGTCCGCCGGCGAGGTGACGATGCACCTGCTCGCGCCAGGCCTTGCCGGTTTCGACCGCACGCTCGAAGCTGGCGTTGGCCTGCGCGATCTCGTGTTCGTGCACCGGCCAGGTCGCGCGGCCGTAACAGGTCGGCCAGTCGGGACAACTCAGTCCGGCGTTGGACAAGCGGACGAAGGCGCCGAAGATCACGATGGCGAAAGCGAGCAGCACGGCCGCCCAGGCCAGGCGATGGTAGTGACGGTGCGGGGAATTCATGGCCGGATTCTACCGGGATGCGCCGCAGGCGGGGCCGCGATTCATTTCAGCACGCGGCCGAGGTCCTTGCGCAGACCATTGGGGTCGAAGCCCTCGGCGTAGTGCAGGACGACGAAACCGTGCGGGTCCACCAGCCACAGCTCCGGCAGGGCCTTCGGCGCGGAAGCGCCCCAAGGGGCCGGCAACGCCGACGTGCTGCGTGCCGCCTGCAGGGGTTGCATGCGTTCGCGCTCGCTGGCGGGCACGGCGCCGTCGAGCAACAGCAAGGGCAGTCGCGGGGAATGGCGGCCCAGGGCCATGCGCACGCGCGGCAGCATCGCGGCCTGGTTCCAGCATTCGGCGTTGCATTGCGCCGGCAGGCGCAGCAGCGCCGTCCAGCGGCGGTCGTCGTTCTTCCACTGCCAGTGCGTATCGTCGGAGAGCACGAGGCTCACGTCGTTGACGTCGATCGGTGGTTCGAGCAGTTGGCCGAAATTGCGCGTATGCGCCGGCGTCCAGCCGGTGAAGCGCAGGAAGGCGGCGACGCCGAAGGATCCGAAGAACATCGCGACGATCAGCAACAGGACGAGGCGCGAACGCCATTGCGAGGGAGGCGCGGGAGTATTCATGCGGGTTTGCGTCGGAATTGCAGGAAGAGGGAAAGCACGAGCAGCGCCGCCGCCAGCGAGAACCATTGCAGCGCATAGGCGCGATGCTTTTCCGGCGGCAGGGTGTTCGGCAGGATGTCGAGGTCGCGCGCGTGGCCGATCGGCAGCGCGGGATCCAGGCGCAGCACACGCATCGCCAGCGGTTGGTTCAATGCGCCGGACAGCGCCGCGATGTCGATGCGCGTCAACAGCCAGCGCTCGCGATCGCTCGCGTCGTAGGCTGGGCCCAGCGCCAGGCCGGGCGAGGGCGGCGGCAGCAGCAGGCCGCGCACGATCAGGGGCGAAGCCGGCGCGTCGCTGCGCGGCAGGTGGCGTTGCGCATCCAGCGGCAGCCAGCCCAGGTCCACCAGCAGGGCCTGGCCCTGCTCAGGCTGGAAGACGCGAAAGACTTCGACGCCGACCGCTTCGCCACGGCGCTGGTTGTCGAGCAGCAGTGCGGGTCCGGCGACGAAATGGCCGCGACCTTCCGTCCAGGCGTAGTCGAGGCCGGCGCGGGCCGATTCTTCCGCCAGCGGGCGCGGATCGCGTTGCGTCAACACGGCGGCGACGCGCGCGAGCATGGCTTCCTTCTCCACGGCCCGGCTCAGCTGCCAGCGGCCGAGCCCGAGCAGCAAGGACAGCAGCGCGATCGTCAGCAGCCACAGGGCGAGGCGCGTCTTCAAGACAGCCGCCCGGCGATAGCCGATAATGCCGTCCATCCCTCGTTCGAGCGCGACGCCATGAGTCCCGGTCTGCAGAAACTCGTCATCATCGCTTTCCTGATCGTCATCGTCTGGAACCTGGGAGCGGGCCTTTACTACATGATGGTCGACAAGGGCACGACAGACCGCACGGTGAAATCGCTGAGCTGGCGCATCGGCATCTCGGTGGCGCTGATCCTGCTCGTTTCGCTCGGCATCTATACCGGCGTGATCAAACCGCACGGAATCTACGGTTGAGTACATCCGGGCAGAAGCCCATCTC
>CAYWHO010000167.1:0-1682 GCA_964458195.1 uncultured Arenimonas sp. | reverse complement strand
TCCTTGCTGAAATGGCCCTTGGCGCAGCGCAGCCAGATCACCGTCAGCATGATCGCGCCCAGGGTCACGTGCATGCCGTGGAAGCCGGTGAGCATGAAGAAGGTCGAGCCGTAGATGCCGGAGCCGAGCGTCAGGTTCAGTTCGTGGTAGGCGTGGATGTACTCCTCGGCCTGGAAGAACAGGAACAGCGCGCCCAGCCCGATGGTGGCGGCCAGCCAGAACAGCAGGCCGCGGCGGTTGGCCGCACGCAGCGCATGGTGCGCCAGCGTGATCGTCACGCCGGAGCTCAGCAGCAGCATCGTGTTCAGCAGCGGCAGGCCCCAGGCCGGGATCGTCTCGAAACTGCCGCCGATCGCCGCCGGACCGTTCGCCGGCCAGCCGGCCGAATAGCCCGGGTACAGGAACTGGTTGGTCAGCACGCCGTCGCCTTCGCCCGACAGCCACGGCAAGGCGAAGGTGCGGGCGTAGAACAGGGCGCCGAAGAACGCCGCGAAGAACATCACTTCGGAGAAGATGAACCACATCATGCCCATGCGGAACGAGGCGTCGACCTGGGCGTTGTATTTGCCCTGCAGCGATTCGGCGATGACGTCGCCGAACCAGCGGCCGAGCACCAGCAGCACCATGAACAGGCCGAGGAAGAACACGGGCTCGCCCCAGGCGTGGCCGTTCATCCAGTTGGCGACGCCGATCATGGTCGTGAACAGTGCGATCGAGCCCAGGAAGGGCCAACCGCTGTGGTGCGGCACGTAGTACTGGTTCGCGTCGTGGGTCTGAGCCATGGGGATTCCCCGATTCCTGAGTTCGTTGCGGTTAGGGCGCCGAGGCCTTCGCCGCCACCGGCTGCGACGCGTGCAACTGCGCCGTGGCCGTGTCGTTGAGGTAAAAAGTATAGGACAGCGTGATCGTGGAGACATCGCCCGGCAGGGCCGGGTCGACGATGAAACGCACCGGCATCAGGCGTTCCTCGCCGGCCAGCAGGGTCTGCTGGGTGAAACAGAAGCATTCGGTCTTGTTGAAGAAGCTCGAAGCCTGCACCGGTGCGACCGAGGGCGCCGCCTGGCCGACGATGGCTTCCTGCGACTGGTTGCGCGCCACGTACAGCGCTTCGTACTGCTTGCCCGGTTGCACGTCCATCGTCAGCTGCTTCGGCGCGAACGCCCAGGGCAGTTTCGAATTGACGGTGCCGTCGAACTGCACGCGCACGCTGCGCTTCGGATCGGGCTTGACGCCGGCCATCTGCGCCTGGCCGGTGGGCCCTTTCTCGAGCTTGATGCCGAAGACCTTTTCGCAGGCGATGTTGTACAGCGGCACCATCGAGAAGGCGAAGACGAAGGAGCCGACCGAGATCAGCGCGATGCGGCGCAGTGTGCCGGACAGTTGCGGCGTCATGACCCGCTCATCGCCGCATAGAGGAAGGCCGCATAGACGAGCGCTGCGCAAATACCCATCGCCCAGGCCGTGCGGCGGATCGCGGCACGGCGGGTCGGGTCGTTGAAGGCGGAGTTCGTCATCGGGGTCGTCGCGTCAGCTTCGTCCCCGGCAGGCCGGGGACGAAGCATCGCTCAGTGCGTGATGTCGCCGTGCGCCAGGTCGCCGTCCTTGATGACCGGCGGCGTGCTGAAGGTGTGGTGCGGCGCCGGCGAGGGCACCGTCCACTCCAGGCCCTTGGCGCCTTCCCA
>CAYWHO010000166.1:0-5287 GCA_964458195.1 uncultured Arenimonas sp. | reverse complement strand
GGCGGCTCCAACGCGATCGGCATCTTCCACGCCTTTCTCAACGATGCCGGCGTCGCCTTGCACGGCGCCGAGGCGGCCGGGGAGGGCATCGCGTCCGGACATCACGCCGCCTCGCTTTCGGCCGGGCGACCGGGCGTGCTGCACGGCAACCGGACCTATCTGCTTTGCGACGACGACGGCCAGGTCATCGAGACGCACTCGATCTCCGCCGGCCTCGATTATCCGGGCGTCGGCCCGGAACACGCCTTCCTGCGCGATACCGGCCGGGCGAGTTATGCGGGGATCACCGATGCGGAATGCATGCAGGCCTTCCATCTGCTAGCCCGGACCGAAGGCATCCTGGCAGCGCTGGAGTCCAGCCATGCCATCGCGCAGGCGATCAAGCTGGCCCGGGCCCTGCCGCGGGACGCGCTGGTTCTGGCCAACCTTTCCGGTCGTGGCGACAAGGACATCCATTCGATCGCCAGGCGCGAGGGCATCACGGTTTGAGGCATTGGCGGGGCTTTCCGGCGCCCGATCGAGCGCCGGGCGCCGGGTCTGGGCTAAAATCGCCGTTTCCCGTACCGATGGCCCCGAAATCTAATGACCGCCAGCACCCGCGTCGCCTTTCCGCCGGAACTCCACACCTGCGTGAACGGCTTCCTTTCGCAGGCCAACGACCTGCACAAGACCTACACCTACGACGCCGTCAGCGCCTCGCTGCTGTACGCCGCTGCGCGCTACAACGTGCACGGATTCCTGCAGCAGGACGACGCCCGCCATTTCAGTCGCGAAGATTTCGTCCAGTACATGGTCGATCTGTACCGCCGCATGCTCGACGAGAACCTCGAGACCGGCACGACTGAATCTTCCACGCTTTCCTGATTCGCCGGATCCAGACCATGACCGAACAGCAGCCACCCATCGGATCGCCGGAAGTGAATCCGGAGTTCTTCCTCCGCGTCAACGACATCCTCGAACAGGCCACCCGGGTGGAACGCCGCCTGGATACGAACCATGCGCAGTTGGTGATGTTGCATGCGTTCTGCCGTTACAGCGCCCATCACTTCCGCACGGCTGTGAAGCCGGAGGACGATAGCGCGGAAGAACGCACCCGTTTCGCCGACTACATCGCGACGATCGTGCGCGGATCGATCGGCAAGCATATCGACGAAATTGCTGGCGCTCCGCAGTCGCAGGCCGCCGCGCAGGAAGAGAAAGACGCCTGATGGATCGCATCGCGGCGGCGTTTGCAGGCCTGAAAGCGACGCGCCGCAAGGCTCTGGTGCCGTTCTTCACCGCCGGCGATCCTTCGCTGGAGGCGACGGTGCCGCTGATGCATGCCCTGGTGGAGGCGGGCGCCGATGTCATCGAACTCGGCGTGCCTTTCTCCGATCCGATGGCCGATGGACCGACGATCCAGCGCAGTTCCGAACGGGCGCTGCAGCGCGGCGCGAGCACCTCCTACGCGTTCGACTGCGTGCGTCGTTTCCGCGCGCGCGACCAGAATACGCCCGTCGTCCTGATGGGATACCTCAATCCGGTCGAGATGCGCGGTTATGCGGCCTATGCGCAGCAGGCGGTTGCTGCCGGCGTGGACGGCGTATTGCTGGTCGACCTGCCGGCGGAAGAATCCGCCGATGCCCGCGCCGTCTTCGAGCGGGAAGGCCTGAAGTTGATCGCCCTCGCATCGCCGACCACGACAGCCGAGCGCATGGCGATGCTGGCTGGCGGCGCTGGCGGCTACATCTACTACGTCAGTTACGCCGGCGTGACCGGCGCTGACCGGATCGACGGCGAGGACGTCGCCGCACGGACCGCGGAACTACGCGCCCTGAGCCAGGTGCCGGTCGTGGTCGGTTTCGGCATCAAGGACGCCGACTCGGCGTCCCGGATGGGAGGCATGGCCGACGGCATCGTGATCGGCAGCGCGCTGGTGCAGGCGATTTCGCTCGCCGTGGACGCCGAGGATGCGCAACGTCGCGCAGGCGAATTCCTGCGCCCGCTGCGGGCGGCCCTGGACGCCTTGCCTGCGGCGTGAAGCCGACGGCTTGCGCTACACTGCCGGCTACCGTTTCCGAGCGAGTTCCCGATGAGCTGGTTGACCAAACTGATGCCGGCGCGCATCCGCACCCAGGGCAGCGGCAAACGCGGTGTGCCCGAAGGCCTGTGGGAAAAATGCGACAGCTGCGGCACGGCGCTTTACGGCCCCGAGCTGGAAAAGAACCTGCGCGTCTGCCCGAAGTGCGACCATCACATGAGCATCGGCGCGCGCGAACGCCTCGCGTCCTTCCTCGACGAAGGCGAGGTGGAGGAACTCGGCGCGGAACTCGGCCCGGTCGACGCATTGCACTTCAAGGACCAGAAGCGCTACGCCGACCGCATCGTCGCGACGCAGAAGGCCGTGGACGAGCGCGATGCGCTGGTGTCGATCCGCGGCAAGCTGCACGGGCGCGACATTTGCGCCAGCGCCTTCGAATTCCGTTTCATGGGCGGTTCGATGGGCTCGGTCGTCGGCGAGCGTTTCGCCCTGGCCGCCGAGAAGGCGCTCGAGCTTCGTTGTCCCTTCGTTTCCTTCGCCGCGTCCGGCGGCGCGCGCATGCAGGAAAGTCTATTTTCGCTGATGCAGATGGCCAAGACCTCGGCCGCGCTCGGGCGCCTGCGCGCCGCTGGCTTGCCTTACGTGTCCGTGCTGACGCATCCGACCACCGGCGGCGTCACCGCATCGTTCGCGATGCTGGGCGATCTGAACGTCGCCGAGCCGAAGGCGCTGATCGGCTTCGCCGGACCGCGCGTCATCGAGCAGACGGTGCGCGAAAAACTGCCGCCGGGTTTCCAGCGCTCGGAATTCCTGCGCGAACACGGCACCGTTGACCTGATCGTCGACCGGCGCGAGTTGCGAAACCGGCTCGCGGCCCTGTTCGCCCTGATGATGGACCAGCCGGCGCCGGTGGCTGCGGAATCCTGAGGCCGGACGCATGAGCGCTCGCAGGCATTTCGGTACGGACGGCATTCGCGGCCGCGTCGGCGAAGGCGCCATCTCCGCCGATTTCATGCTGCGCCTCGGGCGCGCCGCTGGCGCCGTGCTCGCGGCCGGGCGCGAAGGAGCCAGCGTCGTCATCGGCAAGGACACGCGCATCTCGGGCTACATGTTCGAATCCGCGCTTGAGGCGGGCCTGGTCGCCGCCGGCGTCGATGTGCGTCTGCTGGGACCGATGCCCACGCCCGCAGTCGCGCACCTGACACGCTCGTTGCGGGCCGATGCCGGCATCGTCATTTCCGCCTCGCACAACCCGCACGAAGACAACGGCATCAAGTTCTTTTCCGCCCAGGGCGAGAAACTTGCCGACGCGGTCGAACTGGCGATCGAGGCCGAGCTGGAGCAGCCGTTCCGCACGGTGGCATCGGAGGACCTCGGCAAGGCTTCGCGCGTCGCCGACGCCTTGACCCGTTACGCCGAGTTCTGCAAGAGCAGCGTGCCGCAGACCTTGTCGCTGCGCGGCATGAAGATCGCCCTCGATTGCGCCCACGGCGCCACTTACCAGGTGGCCCCGAAGGTCTTTGCCGAACTGGGAGCCGAGATAACGAGCATCGGCGTGCAGCCCGATGGCCTGAACATCAATCGCGGCGTCGGTTCGACGCATCCGGAGGCCCTGGTCGCGCACGTGCTGGCTTCCGGCGCCGACCTCGGCATCGCCTTCGATGGCGACGGCGACCGTTTGCAGATGGTCGATTCTTCCGGCCGCTTGCACGATGGCGACGCCCTTATCCATCTGCTCGCTACCGACTGGCAGCGCCGCGGCCGCTTGCGCGGTCCGGTCGTCGGCACGTTGATGAGCAACTACGCGCTGGAGAAGGAGATGGCCGACCTCGGCATCCCGTTCCAGCGCGCCAAGGTCGGCGACCGCTTCGTGCACCAGGCACTGATGGAGGGCGGCGGCGTACTGGGCGGAGAAGCGTCCGGCCATCTGCTCTGCCTGGATCGCGCCAGCACCGGCGATGCGATCGTCGCCGCGCTGCAGGTCCTGCAGGCATTGCGGGAAAGCGGGCAGAGCCTGGGCCAGGCGCTGGAATCCTATCGCCCGTTGCCGCAGAAGACGGTGAACGTACGCATCGCCTCCGGAGTGAAGCCGCTCGAAGATCCGAGCGTGCAGACGGCTCGCGCCGAGGCCGAGGCGGCATTGCGCGGCCGCGGCCGGCTCGTGCTCAGGCCTTCAGGCACCGAGCCCGTCGTGCGGGTTACGGTGGAGGCGGCCGACGAAGCCCTGATGCAGCGCGTGCTGGACGAACTATCCGCCGTGGTGCGCGCGGCGGCCTGACGCGCTTGCCCGCAGGGCGGGCTGCGCTAACCTATTGACCGAACCGTTGGAAGCGATAACGCCATGAGTCAGATTCCCAGCCTGGATATCCGCCGTTTCGACACGGAACGCGCGGCCTTCGTTGCCGAACTCGGCGCCGCCTACCGCGAGTGGGGCTTCTGCGGCATCGGCGGACATGGAATTTCGCCGCATCTCATCGATGGCGCCTACCAGGCATTCAAGGCCTTCTTCGCCCTGCCGGAAGAGACCAAGCGCAAATACCACGTGCCGGGCAGCGGCGGCGCCCGCGGCTACACGCCCTTCGGCATCGAGACGGCGAAGGATTCCAAGCATTTCGACCTGAAGGAGTTCTACCACGTCGGCCGCGAGCTGCCGCCGGGTTCGAAATACGCGAGCGTGATGCCGCCGAACCTCTGGCCGGAGGAAGTGCCCGAGTTCAAGCGCTACGCCTACGAGCTGTACGAAGCGCTCGATGCGCTGGGCTCGCGCGTGTTGTCGGCGCTGGCCCTGCACATCGATCTGCCGGAAAACTATTTCGCCGACAAGACCAACAACGGCAATTCCATCCTGCGCCCCATCCATTACCCGCCGATCACGGCCGACGATATCCCGAACGTGCGTGCCGGCGCGCACGAGGACATCAATTTCATCACCCTGCTGGTGGGCGCCAGCGCCGCCGGTCTGGAAGTGCTGTCGCGCAAGGGCGAGTGGGTGCCGTTCACCGCCGAGGCCGACACCATCGTCGTCAATATCGGCGACATGCTGCAGCGCCTCAGCAACCATGTTTATCCGTCCACCACGCATCGCGTGGTCAACCCGCCGGGCGAACTGGCGCGCAAGCCGCGCTATTCGACGCCGTTCTTCCTGCATCCGAATCCGGATTTCCTCATCTCGACCCTGCCGGGCTGCATCAGCGCCGACAACCCGAATCGGTATCCGACGCCGATCACCGCGCACGATTACCTGCTCGAGCGCCTGCGCGAGATCAA
>CAYWHO010000165.1:0-5307 GCA_964458195.1 uncultured Arenimonas sp. | reverse complement strand
GCGTCAGCGGCGGCTCGACCCGGCGAGACTCAGGATCAATCCGACTCGGGCGGTTCGGCTTCGGAATCGCTGATGTCCTGCAAGGAGGAAGGCAGGCGCTTGGAAGGCGAAACGCCGAGATCGCGTAGCATTTCGGCCTGGCGCACGAGATTGCCGCGGCCTTGGGAGAGCTTGTCGACAGCTGCCCGATGCAGATCGCCGGCACGGCGAATGGCGTCGCCGATCTTGCCCATGTCCTCGGCGAAACCGACGAACTTGTCGTACAGCAGGGCCGCCCGATCGGCGATCGCCTTGGCGTTGCGGTTTTGCTGCTCGGTGCGCCACAACTGTTCGACCAGTCGCAACGAGGCCAGCAGGTTGCCCGGGCCCACGAGGATGATCTTGCGCTGGAAAGCATCGTCGTAAAGGGCCGAGTCGCGTCGCATCGCTTCCAGAAAAGCCGCTTCCACCGGCACGAACATCAGCACCAGATCGGGACTGTTGATGCCGTCCAGGCGACTGTAGTCCTTGTCGCCCAACTGCCGGACGTGGGTTCGCATCGCCAGCGCGTGCCGGGCCAGGTGCTGTTCGCGCTCGTCGTCGTCGCGACTTTCGCTCGCCCGCTGGAAATCCACCAGCGTCATCTTGGCGTCGATGATCAGCTGCCGATTGCCCGGCAGCAGCAGGACGGCGTCCGGGCGATAACGGTCGCCTTCGGCGTCGCGGAAACTCTCCTGCGTCAGATATTGCTTGCCCTTTTCCAACCCGGCCGACTCCAGCAGCCGCTCGAGCTTCAACTCGCCCCAGTAGCCCTGCGTGCGGTTGTCGCTGGTGAGCGCGCGCGTGAGGCTGGTCGCTTCGTCCGAGAGCCGGCGGTTCAGATCCATCAGCTGCTTGAGTTCGGTCTGCAGGGCAACGCGCGCGTGGCCCTCCTTCTCGTAGGAATCGCTGACGAGCTTGCGGAAGCCGCCGATCTCCTCGCTGAGCGGCTTGAGCAGGGAACCGATCTGTTCGGCGTTCTGCTCCTTGAAGCGCTTCGACTTGTCCTCGAGGATCTCCGAGGCCAGCGCCTGGAACTCCAGCTTCATGCGGTCCCGCGCCGCCTCCAGCTCGCGCAGCCGGTCGCCGGCAGCCTGCTGCTGTTCCTGCAGCCGCGCCTGCAACTCGGCCGCGCGTTCGGCCGCGGCATCGCGTGCGAGGCGGACTTGTTCAAGTTCTTCGCGCGCCTGCCCCAACTGCATTTCCACCGACGCCACCCGCTCGGCCCGTGCGGCCAGGGCCGCGCGCTCGGCGGAAAGCGCATCGTTGCGTTGCCGTTCGGAGGCGAGCGCTTGCTCGCTGGCATCCAGCCTCTGACGAAACTCGTCGGCCTTCTCGCGCGCCGCCATCGCATCGCGCTGCGATCCGACCAGGCCGGGCTCCAGATCGGCTCGCCCGCGACGTCGGCCGATAGCGTGGAAGATCGCCGCGCCGGCGCCGAAGGCCAACACCGCGATCAGCAGCAGAGAAAGCAATTGCGTACCGGGCACTGCAGGCTCCGACGATGGGATGCCTGCATTCTACGGGGCAGACCGTCTCAACAGCGCGGATTCAGGCCTTCTTCGCCCAGGCCGAGCACCAGCCCTTGGCAGCGACGCTGAATCCCGGGAACAGGGTGCAGGCGCCGGTGGCGGCGGTGAAGAACTGGCAGTTGCCGCAAACGCTGCCGGCCTTGTAGGTCGGTTCTTTGATGCCGACGACGCTCTCGTGGTACTTGAGCGCCTTCGCCTGCGCGTTGTCGAGCGGGAGCTTTTTCAGCGCCTGGGCCTGCGCCGGCGACGCCAGCTGCAGGGCCGGGATGGCTGCGGCGGCGAGGGCGAGGCGGGCGAGAAAACGGCGGCGGGAAGGAACGGGCTGGAAATCGGTCATGGCAGCTTCTCCAAGGACTGGGAGGCAGTCTAGACCCATTCAGCACCCGGCGACTTGACGCGGGTCAATCGGCGGCGGTGCGCGCCTGCATTCGCTAAACTGTAGGCATGAACGCCCTGCCCTACGATCGCGACCGGTTCGACGCCTGCGCCGCGGAGATCGTCGCCAATACCCGCGAACTGTCCGCCCTCGGCTGGACGCCCGCGACCAGCAGCAATTTCTCCATGCGGCTGGACGATCGGCATGCCGTCATCACCGTCTCCGGACGCGACAAGGGCCGGCTCGGCGCCGACGACCTGATGGTCGTGGATTTCGATGGCCGGCCGGTCGCGACCTCGCACCGCCCTTCCGCCGAAACCCTGCTGCATACGCAGCTCTACCGGCGTTTCCCCGGAATCGGTTGTGTGCTGCATACGCATTCTCTGGTGCAGACGATCGCTTCGCGACTTTACGGCGGCGCCGGCCACGTGCGTTTCGAGGATTACGAGCTGATCAAGGCGTTCCGCGGACAGAGCACGCATGCCACGCAAATGGACGTGCCGGTGCTGCCGAACAACCAGCACATGCCCACGCTGGCCGCCCAGGTGGACGTGCTGCTCGATGCCGGCCCGCTCTGGGGCTATCTGATCAACGGCCACGGCCTGTACGCCTGGGGCGCCGACATGGCCGAAGCGCGCCGCCACCTGGAAGCTTTCGAATTCCTGCTGGCCTGCGAACTGGAAACGAGGAAGCTGCACCGATGAGCCGTTTGCGCATCTTCAACGAAGGCGAGCCGGCCACGCCGCTGCAGGTGGTGAACGACCACGCCGGCATGGCCGCGGAACTCGCGAAGATCGGCGTGCGCTTCGAGCAATGGGAAGCGAACGCGCCGCTGCAGCCTGGCGCTCCACCCGACGAAGTGATGGCGGCCTATCGCGCCGACATCGACCGCCTGATCGAGGAAAACGGTTTCCGCACGGTGGACGTCGTCAGCATCCATCCCGAACACCCCGATCGCGAGACCCTGCGGAAGAAGTTCCTCGACGAGCACTTCCACAAGGAAGACGAGGTGCGTTTCTTCGTCGCCGGGTCCGGCCTGTTCACCCTGCATGTGGACGGGCGCGTCTACGAGATCCTCTGCGAACAGGGCGACCTGATCGGCGTACCGGACAGCACCCTGCACTGGTTCGACATGGGCCCGGCGCCTTTCTTCGTCGCCATCCGTTTCTTCACCGAGCCGGACGGCTGGGTCGGGCATTTCACCGGCACCGACATCGCGCAGAGGTTCCCGCGCTACGAAGCGGGCCAGGCGCTGTGATGTCTGCCCGCAAGCGCGTCGTCCTGACCGATATCGAAGGCACCACCAGCAGCATCTCCTTCGTCAAGGACGTGCTGTTCCCCTACGCGCGGCGCGAATTGCCGGCGTTCGTCCGCAAGCATGGCGGCGACCCCGAAGTAAGGCGCTGGCTGGACGTGGTCGCCGTCGAACTCGGCGGCGTCTGCGACGACGCCATGTTGGCCGAAGTGCTGCAAGGCTGGATCGACGCCGACCGCAAGCACACGGCGCTGAAAGCGCTGCAGGGCATGATCTGGAAAGCCGGTTACGGCAAGGCCGATTTCACCGCCCACGTCTATCCGGATGCGGCCGAAGCGCTGCGCCGCTGGCACGCCGACGGGCACGCGCTCTACGTCTATTCCTCGGGCTCGGTGCCGGCGCAGAAACTGCTGTTCGGCCATAGCGACGCCGGCGACCTGACGCCGCTGTTCTCCGGCTGGTTCGACACCGAAGTCGGCGGTAAGCGCGACGCGGCGAGCTACCGCAACATCGTCGCCGCGTTGGGCATGCCCGCCGGCGATATCGTCTTCCTGTCCGACGTGGTCGAAGAACTCGACGCCGCCCGCGAAGCCGGCATGGCGACGGTGATGCTGGATCGCCGCGAAGACTACGCCGAACCGCGCACCGGCGAAGCCACGCACGGGCACCCGCGCGTCACCCGCTTCACCGATATCGCGCCCTGAGCCCGGTGCGCCTCAGGGCGCCGGATCCAGCCGGTATTCGGTCGTCGCGGTCGCCAGGCCATAGCCGGCAATCTGCACGCGCACTTCGATGCGGTGCGTACCCAAGGGCAAATGGGTCGGCAAGGCGCCGCGCCACAGATGCGGCGAAGGCGAGGCTTCCGGCAGGCGGTCGTAGCCGCGCAGGCGCAGCGCCGCATCGTCGGCCATGTTCTCCGCGAGCAGGGCCGGATCGGGCTGTTCCACCCGACGCATCGGCAACCATTCGCCGTCGCCGACGCGGTATTCGACCAGGCTGCGCTCGTCGCCCATGTAGACGTTGGCGTAGACCGCATAGCCCGGCCAGGATCCTTGGCGCAGCACCTTGGGCGCATGCAGGCCGATCTGCCGGTCGGGCGATTCGCGTGCCGGGAACCAACGCAGCGAGTACTTGCCGCCTTTTCGCACGCTCAGGCGCGAATAACCGTTCGGCGTGCCATCGCTCATGGTCGCCGACGGAATGCCGGCGGCATCCGCGACGCCCGACCAGTAGCCGCCACAGGCGGCACCCATGTTGAATTCGTGCAGCAGGCCGGGGCCCGACCAGCCGTGTTCCCTGCCGTAGTAGGCATGCCGTTGCGCATGGCTGTGCGCGGTCAGCAGCAGCACGTTCGGAAACGCCGACAGCATCCGGAACAAGCGCTCGCGGTCGGCGTGGCGGAAGGTTTCGACGCCCGGTTCGGCGTCGTAGAAATGGATATGCGCCGACAGCACCAGCAAGCGGTCCTTCGGTAGCGTCGGCAGGTAGGCTTCCAGGAAGGCGAACTGCGATTCGCGCAGGCCGCCGATGTACGAAGGCTTGCTCCCGGGATTGAAGATCACATCGTCGAGGACGACGAAGGTGGCCTCCGGCTCCTCCCAGGCGTAGGTATCCGGGCCGAAGGCGTGGCGGAAGCTGTCCAGCGAGTCCTCGTCGCGCGCCGCATCGAAATCGATATCGTGATTGCCCGGCGCATGCAGCCAGGGCAGCCGCATCGTCGCATCGACCTTCTTGATCGCATCGAACAGGGTCAGGTCGTCGTTGACGATATCGCCGAGACTGACGCCCAGACGCGCGGCGGGCGAGCGCGACGACAGGCGCTGAGCCTGGATCAACGGCTCGACGATGTCGCGCCGGTAGTAGTCGACGTCGGTCAAGGTCTTGGGTTGCGGATCGCCGAACACGAGCACATCGAGCTGCCCCGCGCGGCGCGTTTCCCGCTGCAAGGCGAAATTCTTGCAAGCCATCGGCGCGACGGGCACGCCGCCGTATTTCAGCGTCGGTCCCGCTTCGTCCTGCCAGTTCGCCCAGATGTCGGGAAGACCGTCCTCGCGCAGGCGCGCGCGGTAACCGGCCGGCTTGATCAGGAAGAGCGTGCGACCGGACACCGGCGGCAGCGAATAGCG
>CAYWHO010000164.1:3199-5321 GCA_964458195.1 uncultured Arenimonas sp. | reverse complement strand
CTCAGCGCACGGCATCCTCGATCTGCTGCCATTGTCGGTCGCGCACCATCACGAATCGGCACTTGCCATCGCTAAGCTCGGCCCAAAGGTTGCCGATGTCGCGATCGTCCTGCGCGTCCGTCCAACCATGTGCGCCCTTGTATTCGACCACAAGGACTTCCCCGTTGTTCAAGGCGCAGACGAAATCCGGGTAGAAGCGGCCATTGGCCTTTTGCAGGAAGAAGGAGCCGCCGCCGCGATTGACCAGATTGCGAACCCAGAAGCGGATGCGCCCTGCCTGCGCCAGCATGTCCAACTGCACGGCGCATTCGAACTCTTCCCTGCTGTCGAAGTCGCCTATGCGGCCGTGGAAGTGCTTGCGAAAATCCCAGCTGCCGTATTCGCTCCGACGCGGGTCGTAGTCGCGGGTTGGCGAGTAGCCTTGCGGATCGAACTCGAACAAGAAGCGATCGTCCACCGCTACCCGCCGTTCACGTCCTTCCCCGAACAGGGCTTGTTGGTAGGCATGGTGCACCGCTTCGCGACGCAGGCGCTTGATGTTCTCGTCCAGTAGCTTGCGCAGGGTGAACTTCAGCTGGTTCGCGCGGGCCAGATTGAAGCCGTCCGTCTGCAGCAAGGCGCGCAGCCACGCGGCGACGAAGGCCTGCTTGCTTGCATGGGTCAACGAAGGCACCAACAGGTTCCGGCACAACCATGCGGCCAACCGGGTCTCGTCCCAATGCTCCGGTGTGTAGCTCAAGCCCAGGTCGCGCTGCAGGTCGGGCAGGAAGCCGACCTTCACCTGTCCCTCGGCCGTCACATCGATGGTGCCACCGCCGGCCACGCGCGACGCCAATCCCAGCGCCGACAAGTCGTCCGTCGTGGGTGCAGCTTGGTAGTCCGACAGCGCCCATGGGTATTCCAGAACTTCGGCGTCGTCGAACAATTGCAGCTCACCTTGCTGGTACAGCGCCAGCTGCGGCACGCGCAGGCGCTCACCGAGTTCAGCCGGCGTCTGGAACGGCTCGACAGCAGTGGTGCGGCTGGCTTCGCCAGCTTGCAGGATCGTGGCGCGCGTCGCTTCGTCGGAGACGGTTTGGGCCAAGTCCTCCGCTTCGCTTGGCGACAACGGCGACGCGATAACCAGGGCCTTGCTGGCCTTGTCCCATTGCACCTTCGCCTGGACGGACTCGGGCAACGACTTGAGCTTCGGTTTTTCCGTCAGCGGCACGACGACTGGCGTGAACACGAGCTTCGCGCGCCCGCCGAAGTCCATCGCCGATTGTTCGTTTGTTTGCGCCGCGACGAACTGGCTCGCGTCCTTGCGCTCGAATCCCGCGTCGACCAGGCCGTCGCGCAATTCGTTGGCGACGCGGGCGAAGTCGCTGGAGCGGACGAAAGCATAGGATTGGTTCAGCGCCGCCGTGTCGCGCGCCTTCGCTTCCGGCTGACGCAATATGCGGCCCAGCAATTGCTCTACCGCCGTGCCGGACTGCTGCGGGCTCAAGCCAACGAGGATGTAGGCGAATGGGCAATCCCAGCCTTCCGCCAGCGCTTTCTGGGTGATCACGAACTTAACCGGGCAAGCCGGGTCGGCGATGCCGAGCTTGTATTGTTTCTCGATAGCCTCCAGCCCACGTTCCTCGCCGGTAGCGATCACGATCTCATCGGGAAGGATGCGCTGGTTCTCCAGCAACTCCATTCTTACCCGGTCCGCGTCCAGCGTCTCCACGCCCTGCCGGCGCGGCTCGGACTGAATCAGCACCAGTGGCCGCAGGTAGGGTGCGCCGCCGCGATGCTCTTCGTCTGCCAGCTTCTGCAATTCGGAGCGGCGGGCGATCGCATCGCCCAGGCATTGCTGCCAGTCCGGTTCCGCCTCCAGCAGGATCGGCAGCTTGATCATCTGCTCGGCCTTCAGCTCCGCCGCGCCCACGCTGTGCAGTACGTTGCTGGGCACTTTTTCCATGTCCGGCGTGGCGGTCAGCTCCATGACGCCGCTGGGATTGAAGCGCTCGAAGGTGGCGAAACTGATCTCGGTGCGGGCGTTGTGCGCCTCGTCGACGATCAGGAACGGGCGGCGCAAGCGCAGCACGTTGGCCAGCGAATACGGGGTCGTACCATCGGGCTCTTTCAACAGGATGTC
>CAYWHO010000164.1:0-3099 GCA_964458195.1 uncultured Arenimonas sp. | reverse complement strand
GCCTTCAGGGTCTGCTCGCGGATGGCGTCGCTGGGCACCAGCCACAAGACCACGCTGTGCTCGCTGCGCAGCAGGTGCGTGTTGACCAGCGCCACCGAGCTCGCTGCGAGGAAGGTCTTGCCGCCGCCGGTGGGCACGCGCAGGCAGAAGTAGGGCATGTCGACGGCGAAGCCAGGCAGGGGATGGAACTTCTGGCCTTGCTCCCACAGTTCCCTGGTCGTCGCGTAAAACGCGGTGTCGGCGTCGCCGGTGGCATGGCAGGCGACGAAATACTTCTCGACAGACTCGAGCACCCGGGCCTGGTAGTCCTTCGGCGCGAACGCGCTCACGGCGGCACGTCCAGCGCGTACGGCGTCTGCTTGAACACGATGCCCTCGCGGTTCAGGCGAGGCGCGCCGAGACGGCAGGCGGCCGCGTAGATCACGCGGGGGCCGTCGTGTTTCGGCAGCTTGTCCAGCACCACGCCGGTCAGCACGTTGCCGCCGTCGATGGCGAGGTCATCGAGGATGCCGTTGTAGAGCAGGTAGATGGCGCGGCCCTCGTGGATGCCGAGCAGCGGCGACAGCTTCCTCCCTCTCCCGCTTGCGGGAGAGGGTTGGGGTGAGGGCAAGCCCGTGCCGGTTTCGGAAAACCAGACGAACTCGGCCAGTTGCGCGAACTTCACGTCCTCGCGGATCTGGCCGTCGGCGGCGAACAGCGGGTCGGCGCTGAGCTTGCAGAACTGGAAGCCGCCGCCGAGGCCTGCGATACGCTTTCGATTCTTGCCCCGTATTGGCGTAAATCCCTCGACGGCCATTCGCATGCGCGGCGCAACAACTTTGGTTGCATTTTTCTCATTCATCTCAATGAGAATGAAGCGGGAACCGCTGATTCCGGACGAGATGACGGCATGCCCCGTTGTTCCTGAACCGGCAAAAGAATCAAGAACGATGTCGCCAGCCTTTGCATAAAGGCCGACTAGATATGTGACCAGCTTTCGTGGTTTTGGGTAGTCGAAATTCAAGCCCATTCGTTCAAGTTCGTTCTTGTCCTTCTCTGTTGATCCGAGATTGCGTAAGAGCGTAGAGACGAAGTGCGCTTCGCGACCTTCGCGGCGATAAGTAGGGACGCCATTCTTGTCTAGAAAGTAGCGGAGCAATGCGCCGTCATCGGAGATAGACTCGCAGTCCGCCTCGATAAAGCGCTTGATCTTGTTGGCGGAAGACCAGCCGGAGTACACACGGCAGGGGCGAACCAATGCCCCATTTCGCACGATGAGCGGATCAAGCCTGATTGGATATGAGGCGTTGAACCTCTCCTTGAAATCACGTGGGATCCAGCCCTCATTGGCGCCGACGGCACTAATGAATTCTTCGGCCCGCGCAAAGGCTGGAAAATCGGCATCATCCATGTCGCAAGGGAAGCCCTCCGGCAACTCAATAATCGACGCGGGGTTCGCGCTCCCGTTCTTTACGACCGAGTTCTCGGCGAAATCGCGGCGCAATTTCGACCCAACTTCCACATTGGGGTCGATCGTCGTGTTTATGTTTACGCCATCCGGCTTCCGAGAATAGGCAAGGATGTAGTCATGAACTGCAGTTACGTCTTCGGCGTTCTCGGTGTTCCCCTCCGTGACAAAAATGAATGTTTCTATATGGCAGTTGGCGCCAAATATTTCGTCAAGGAATACACGAAGATGTCCGACTTCATCCTTGCCAATGTGAACGAATATCACGCCGTCATCCCGCAGGAACTGTCGCAACAGCACCAGCCGCGGATACATCATGCAGAGCCAGCGGTCGTGCCGGTCCAGCGTTTCGCCTTCCTTGCCCACGACCTCGCCCAGCCACTTGCGGATCTCCGGGCTGTTGACGTTGTCGTTGTAGACCCAGCCCTCGTTGCCGGTGTTGTAGGGCGGATCGATATAGATGCACTTCACCTGCCCGGCGTAACGCGGCAACAGCGCTTTCAGCGCGTGCAGGTTGTCGCCCTGGACGATCAGATTGCCGCTGTCGGGGTCGCCGCAGGACAGTTCGGGCACGGGCTCCAGCAGCCGATACGGCACGTCCTTGTGGTGCGTTACCACCGCGGACTTTCCGATCCAGTTGAGGGAGGGCATCTAGCGCAGCCCTGTTCGCACAAGAATGCGATCTGCCCACGCGAGCTCCGTCAGGCATCGCTCGCTGGCGGCGACCTCGGGCGGCTGCGCGGGCAAAAGCTGGGGCATGGGCTTATCGGGCTGAATGAGCCTAATAAGCTAATCAAAATGAGTCCAAAAGGCTAATTTAGTTTGTCGTGCCCCCGTACCTTCGCGGAGCATGAGCGACGAGCATCGTGACTTCTCCCGGCGGCTGACCGAAGCAATGCGCGCAAAGGGCTACGAACCGAAGCCTGGCGTGTTGCACAAGCTTTTCAACAGCCACTACCGGGGACGATCGGTCGCATTCTCGACGGCCTCCAAGTGGCTGCGCGGCATGGCGCTTCCCGAACAGGACAAGTTGCAAGTGCTGGCCGACTTGTTCGGCGTTGAACCGCATGTGCTGAGGTTCGGCAGAACAGCCAAGGGCAGCAGGATCGAAGAAGCGTCGGCCGCCTGGCATGCCGGGATGGGAGCGCAGGACAGGCAGGCGGTCCAGGCCCTGCTCGCGCTGCCGCCAACAAAGCGTCGACTGGTCCGCGAGTTGATCCAGGCGTTGACGGAGCCGACGCCGAAATCGCGTTGAGCGACGCTGCGGGCCGGGCTGCCTGTTAGGCGAGTACCGTGGACAAGCGCCCCTCACCCCGACCCTCTCCCCGCTGTTCGGGGAGAGGGAGAAAAGCTCCGCGCAGGCGAGCGAGGGAGAAGGTGCTTCAGCGCGCGCGCCGGTATTTCGGTTTCGGTTCGTTCACTGCGTGGCGGGATTCCAGCCGCAGGCGTACGCGCAGCCAGTCGGCGAATTCGTTTTCACCGAGCGAGCCGTCGGCAAGGGCCATCATGTGTGCGTACTTCTCCTCGCCGCTGGCGTCGAGCCGAGCATCATTGAGCGCCAGAAACACGCGATAGGAGACGTGTGCCGTGCGCTTGTTGCCGTCCACGAAGGGATGATTGCGCGCCAGGCCGAAGGCCAGGCTGGCGGCCAG
>CAYWHO010000163.1:0-5322 GCA_964458195.1 uncultured Arenimonas sp. | reverse complement strand
TCTGCGAAGTGCTGAACCCGACCAACTGCGATACCGCGGTGGTGACGGTGGTGGTGGTGCCGACGGACATCGCTCCGGTCGCCAACGACGACGTGACCGAGATGACGGAAGGCACTCCGGTGAGCGGCACGGTGGTCGGTAACGACACCGCCGGCAACGGCCAGAGCACGTTCGGCCTGATGGGCCCGAACGGCGGCGCGGCGAACGGTACGGTAACGATGAATCCGGACGGCAGTTACACCTACACGCCGAACCCAGGTTTCGTGGGCACCGACGTTTTCACCTACCAGGTCTGCGATGAAGACGGCGATTGCGACACCGCGACGGTGACGATCACGGTGCTGCCGAAAGCCAACAAGCTCCGCATGCTGAAGGCGGTGAATCCGAAGAATGTGCAGATCGGTGGCTTGGCGGCCTACACCCTGACCATCACCAACGTGGGCGACCAGCCGGTCGTCAACGCCCAGGTGGTCGATGTGCCGCCGCAGGGCTTTGCCTTCGTGCCCGGCAGCGCCAAGATCGACGATGTCGACGACCAGATGTCGGTCAACGGCATCGGTCCGGTGACGTTCTCGGGTGTCGACGTGCCGATCGGCGGTACGGCCACGATCACCTACCTGATGAAGGTCGGTGCGGGTCTGCCCTCCGGCACCTACAACAACGAAGCGACGATCTACCAGGGCGGCATCGCGGTAAGCAACACGGCGGCCGCGGCGGTTACGCTGGAATCGGGCAACGATCCGGTCTTCGACCAGACACGCATCCTCGGCAAAGTCTTCGACGACCAGGATGGCGACGGTTGGCAGGACGAAGGCGAAGCCGGCATTCCGGGCGTTCGCCTGGCGACGGTGGAAGGTTTCGTGGTCGAGACCGATGCGGAAGGCAGGTACCACATCGAGGGCCTGACCGTGTCGAATGCGATGCGCGGGCAGAACTTCGTGGTCAAAGTGGACGAGTCCACCTTGCCGGAAGGCAGCGTGTTCACGACCGAGAATCCGCTCCTGCGTCGCATCACCCCGGCGGTGCCGGTGCGCTTCGACTTCGGCGTCAAACTGCCGCCACAGCCCAAGCGCGAGGTAGAGAAGGTCGAAACGCAGCCGTCCAAGGTCTTCAGCCTGGGCACGGTGTACTTCGATACCGACAAGGTCGAGGTGAAGCCGCAGTTCTTGCCGGAGATCGAACGTGCGGCCGCAGCGATCGAACAGCACAAGGGCGGGGTGGTTCGCATCACCGGCTACGCCGATCTGCGTTCGAGCTCGGCGTACAACCGCGAGCTGGCGCTGCGTCGGGCGAAGACAGTGTATGAACTTATCGCGGCAAGGCTCGGTCCAGAGGCCAGGGCAGGGCTGCGTGTCGAAGTCGAACAGGATGAAGCGTTGCCGGGAGAAGCACGATGAAAAAGCTGCCGGTGACCTCGCTGCGTGAGCGCAACCCCATGAGTATCGCCAGACCCCGCATGAAGCTGCTGGACGTGACCCTGATCGCATTGCTCGGTAGCGGCCTGACCGCCCCGACGCTGGCTCAGGACAAGGGCAGCGGGCTGCAATGCACGGGAGACCAGTGCACGAGCGACGGCCAGACGGTGGTCCGGATCGTGAGCCGGGGCGAAACCGAATCGCGCGATGCGTCCGACGCCGGTCTGCAAGCGCAGCGCAAGGTCGAGATCAGCCAGGAAGTCGCGGGGCGCAGCACCAGTCGTCGCGTCGTCATGGACGTGCCGGGCGGCGGCAAGATCTGGACGACCGAAGACCCGCAACTCACGGCACCGCAGTTGAGCGTGAGTGCGGCCGGCTATGCCGCGTTCGAGGGCGGTCGCATCGTAAAGCCGTTGTCGTTCACCCTCTACAGCAACTATTCCGCGTTCGTCTCCAGCTACGAAGTGCTGATCTTCCGTGGCGATGATGCCGACCTCGTCGCGCCACTGGCGCGCATCGACATGCCGGTAGCCCTGCAGTCGAATGCGACGTGGGAGGGCGAGGTTCCGGCGTCGGCCTCGTTGCGCGAGGGCGAGGACCTGCAGTACATCGTGCGGGCCCACGCCGCCGACGGCAGCGTCGATGAGACCTATCCGCGCAAGATCCAGTTGCTGCGTGCGGCCGACGTCGAACGATTGCAGAACAACCTGCGTAACGCCGCCAGCGGCGAGTTCCTCGGTCTGAGTGCCGACGAGATCCAGGCAAAGCAGCAGATCGCCGAGAGTTTCGGACAAAGCTCCTTGCGACAGCAGAATATCCGGGTCTACGGCTCGCGCGTGCGCGTGCGCGGCGAAGGTCTGGGCGAGGGAGTCTCGGTCAAGATCAACGGTCAACCTATTCCGGTCGATCGCGAACGGAAGTTCGTGGCCGAATACCTGCTGCCGGTCGGTCAGCACCTGCTGAAGGTCGAGACGAACAATGGTGGGCAGCTTGCCACGCGCGATCTGCCTGTCGATGTCAGTGGTCGCCACTTGTTCCTGGTCGCGCTGGCCGACGTCACCGCATCGTCCAATAGCGTCGGAGGCGCCGTCGTGCCGGTCGGTCTGGACGATCGCTACGATGAGTTTCTGACCGAAGGCCGCCTGGCCTTCTATCTGAAGGGCAAGGTCAAGGGCAAATACCTGATCACGGCCCAGGCCGATACGCGCGAGCAGGAGATCGGCCAGTTGTTCAGTGGCTTCCTCGAGCAGGATGCGCGTGACGTCTTCCGTCGGCTCGACCCGGATCAGTACTACCCGGTATACGGCGACGACTCCAACGCGTATCGCGATGTGGATACGCAGGGCAAGCTCTATGTGCGCGTGGATTGGGACCAGAACCAGGCGATCTGGGGCAACTACCAGACCGGCTTCACCGGTACCGAATTCGGCCAGTACGCACGCAGCCTTTACGGCGGCGCCTTGAGTTGGCGCACGCACCAGGCCAATCGCTGGGGCGAGGCCAAGGGCATGCTGCGCTTGTTCGGCTCGGAGGCCCAGAGCGCGCCAGGCCACAGCGAATTCCTCGGCACCGGCGGCAGCCTGTACTACCTGCGCCATACCGACCTGCTGCCGGGTTCGGCGACGGTGGTACTGGAAGTGCGCGACCTGGCGACCGGACGCACGGAGGCGAGGGTCGCACTGCGCAATGGCGTCGATTATGAGATCGATCACCTGCAAGGTCGCCTGCTGCTGACCCGCCCGCTGACGCAGCTGGTGCGGGAGAATCTGCCGAGCATCACGCGTGATGCGCCGCTCGACGGGTTCGAGAATCGTCTGCTGACCGACTACGAATACATCCCGCAGGGTTTTTCAGCCGACAATGTCACTGCTGGCTTCCGTGGCAAGGCTTGGTTGGGTGATCACGTCGCGGTCGGCGGCACCTACATCGACGAAAGCCGCAGTGCCGACGACTACACGTTGCAGTCGCTGGACCTCACGCTTCAGGCAGGCCGCGGCACCTATCTGAAAGTCGAGCACGCACGCTCGGAGGCGACGGGCGTGCCGGTGTTCTACTCCGACAACGGCGGTCTCAGCTTCACCCGGCTCAACCCCCTGACGGGTTCACGTCATGGTGAGGCCCAGAGCGTCGAGTTGCGGGCGAACTTCAAGGAGCTGGGCTGGACGTCTCAGGAGTGGACGGCCGGTGCCTGGTGGCGCGACATCGATCCGGGATTCTCGGTCGCGCGTTTCGACAATGGGCTTTCGATCGAAGAGCAGGGCGCGGAGCTGTCGGGCCGCTTCAGCGACGCGTTGCGTCTGTTCGGACGCTACAGCCGGGCGCAACGCGGCGCCGACGAGCTCGAGCAGGGCAATCTGCAGATGGAATGGCGGATCAACGAGAACGATTCGTTGACCGGTGAACTGCGTCACATCGACCAGAAGGCGTCTGGCGTATCGGGTAGCGGCGACCTGCTCGCCGTCCGTTACGGCAAGCGCATCGGCAGCTCGCTCGACCTGTACGCCATTGGCCAGGTCACGTTGGATCACGAGGGCAGCTACGAAGACAACGATGCGTTGACGCTTGGTGCGCGTTACATCGCGCGCAACCAGTCGAGCGTCGGCGTGGAACTGAGCAGCGGTGATCGTGGCGATTCGGCGCGCGTCGATGCCGAGTACCGTTTGTCGCAGCAACATGCGTTGTATGCGGGCTACACCTACAGTACCGATACGACGGCGGGCGATTCGTTCTTCAACACCCGGCAGGCGAGCGGCCTGACCGTAGGCCAGCGCTGGCGCATCTCGAACCAGGTCAATCTGTTCAACGAAAGCCAGTTCTTGAAGGAGCGCAACGAGTCGGGCATCGCCCATACCTTCGGCATGGATTTCTACCCGACGCAGGCTTGGAATCTCGGTTTCTCGTTGCAATCGGGCGAACTGGAAAGCGCCGCCGGCACGACCGATCGTCGCGCCGTGAGCCTGCATGCGGGCCGGACCGACAAGGATACGCAGTGGGACAGCAAGCTTGAGTACCGTCGCGACACGGGTGCCGAGCAGCGCACGCAGTGGGTCAGCACCAACCGGTTCTTCCACAAGTTCAACGAGGACTGGCGTGTCGCCCTTCGCCTGAACTATTCAGACACGGTGGACCGGCTGGACCGACTGGCCGACGCGAAGTTCGTCGAAGGCAATCTCGGCTTCTCGTACCGACCCGCGGCGAACGATCGCCTGTCGCTGCTCGGCAAGATCACTTTCCTTTACGACTTGTCTAGTCTGGGGCAGGAGTCGCTGAGTTCCTTCGATCAGCGTTCGACCATCTACTCGCTGGAAGGCATCTACCGCCTGACGCCGCGCTGGGAAATGGCGGGCAAGCTCGCACATCGCGAGGGCGAAGCGCGTCTGGGGCGCGGCGCTGGCGCGTGGTTCGACAACGAAGCCGACCTCGCCGTGCTGCAGACGCGTTACGAGCTGATCGGCAAGTGGGACGGATTGCTGGAATACCGCTGGCTGCAGGTCGACGATGGCGACAGTGCGAGGAAGGGCTGGTTGCTCGGCGTGGACAGGCAGATCGGCGGCAACTTCCGCGTCGGCCTCGGCTACAACTTCACCAGTTTCAGCGACAACCTGACCGTCCTCGACTACGACCATCGCGGCTGGTTCTTGAATATTACCGGCGTGTACTGATCCCGGCTGTTGTCGGAAGAAAAAGAAAAAGCCGGAACGAGGTTCCGGCTTTTTCTTTGCGGCGAATGGTGGTGGAACACGGAACCGAACCCGCGTCCGTTTTCCGATCCAGATAGTAACGCATTGGCCTTGAGGGCGCAGATTAGATGATTCGGCCACATCAAGGTGCTGAGTCGGCGGCGAAGTTCGAGAGACTCGCCGCCACCCCCAAATCCGTCAGTACGTACTCGACGTGGGACGGAAAA
>CAYWHO010000162.1:0-5345 GCA_964458195.1 uncultured Arenimonas sp. | reverse complement strand
TTCAGGCGCAGCGAGAATTCTTCCAGCGCGCGGATGCCGGAGGCTTCCGCTTCCGCGCACCACTGGCGCAGGGCTTCGAGCTTGGCTTCCGCCGCGGCGCTCTTGATGTCGTAGATCTCGAGCAGGCGTTGGCGGTATTGCATCAGTTGCACGAGTTGCGGGCGCTCGTCGATGAACTGCTGCAGGCGTTCGCGATGCGCGGCATCGAGCCAGCGGCCTTCGCTGCGCACGGCGCGGCGCAGGCGGCGCGGCAGTTCGCGCGCTTCCAGCGCCAGCTGCGGCTTGAGCACGGTGGAAAAATAATCCGTGGCCACCTGCCAGCGGTGCGCCATCATCGCCTTCAGCGTTTCGCCGTCCGGCACCGGGATGTTCGGGCGCACGTCGAGTTCCGGCGCCACGCGCAGCACCTTCGCCAGGCGCAGGGTCTCGAGCAGACGGATCGCCGCCCAGCCGATGTCGAACTCGAAACGGCGCAGGGCGAACTTCGCCGAGCTCGGGAACGCGTGGTGGTTGTTGTGCAACTCCTCGCCGCCGACCCACACGCCCCAGGGCGAGAGATTGGTCGAGGTGTCGTCGGTATCGAAATTGCGATAGCCCCACCAATGGCCGAGGCCGTTGATGACGCCGGCGGCCCAGAACGGGATCCAGGCCATCTGCAGCGCCCACATCAGCAAGCCGGGCAGGCCGAACAGCGCGACGTCGATGACCAGCATCGTGATCGGGCCGAAATTCGAATAGCGGCTGTAGAGATTGCGCTCGAGCCAGTCGTCCGGCGTGCCGCGGCCGTACTTCTCCAGCATGGCGTCGTCTTCGCGCGCGTCCTGGTACAACTCGACGCCGCGCCAGAGCACCCGGTTGATGCCATGGAAGCGCGGGCTGTGCGGATCTTCGGCGCTCTCGACCTTGGCGTGGTGCTTGCGATGCACGGCCACCCATTCCTTCGTCACCATGGCCATCGTCAGCCAGGCCCAGAAGCGGAAGAAATGCGCGAGCGCCGGATGGAAATCCACGCCGCGATGCGTCGCGCTGCGATGCAGGTAGAGCGTGACGGTGAAGATCGTGACCTGGACAAGACCGAGGAACACCAGGGCCATTTGCCAGTACTCGGCCTGGGTCAGGCCTCGGCTCAGCCAGCTGAGCAGGTCGGGAAACATGCGGAACTCCGGGAGGGCGACACGACGGGGGCAAGACTATGATGCCCGGCACAGGGCCGGGCGTCATCCGTCAAAAGTGGGGGCTCGCGCCCTGCGTTCAAGCAAGACGACGCCTGAGCGGCGACAATGGCGCCATACGCAAGCGCATCCCGACCATGCCCGAACTGCCCGAAGTAGAAACCACGCGTCGCGGCCTGGCCCCGCATCTGGAAGGCCGGCGCATCACGAAGGTGACGCTGCGCCGGGCCGAGCTGCGTTGGCCGATCCCGCCGCAGATCCGCCGCCTGCTGCCTGAACAGCGCATCCTTAGTGTGCGCCGCCGCGCGAAATACCTGCTGCTCGACACCGAACCCGGCAGCGCCCTGCTGCATCTGGGCATGACCGGCGTGTTGCGCGTGCTGCCGGCCGACACGCCGGTCGGCACGCACGACCACGTGGACCTCGCGCTCGATTCCGGCCGCGTGCTGCGCTTCAACGACCCGCGTCGTTTCGGCTGCCTGCTTTGGCAGGCGCGGGGCAAGGCGCATGAACTGCTGCGCGACCTCGGCCCGGAGCCGCTGTCCGACGATTTCGACGGCGACCACTTGTTCGCGCTGAGTCGCGAGCGCAAGGCGCCGGTGAAGAACTTCCTGATGGACCAGTCGATCGTGGTCGGCGTGGGCAATATCTACGCCGCCGAAGCCCTGTTCGCCGCCGGCATCTCGCCCCTGCGCCCGGCCGGCAGCCTCAGTCGCGCGCGCTACGAGACGCTGGCGCTGGAGGTCAAGCGCATCCTCGCGCACGCGATCCGGCGAGGCGGCACGACCCTGCGCGATTTCCTCGCACCGGACGGCGAGCCGGGCTACTTCGAACAGGAGCTGTTCGCCTACGGGCGCGAGGGCGAGCCTTGCAAGGTCTGCGGACGCCGCCTGCGCGGCGACCGGCTCGGCGGCCGGGCCACGGCCTGGTGCGGTCGCTGCCAGACCTGAGCGGGCGGTTTTCCGACCCCAAAACGCGCCGTTTTGCGATGGCCGTCGCGCAATCGGGCTATAGTGTGCGCAACCCGCGCAGACGGGTCCGGGGAGTCATGAGCGAAACAGCCGACATCACGCAATGGCTGAGCGCGGCGCGCGAAGGCGACCGCAGCGCGCTCGATCGCGTGCTCTCCACGCTCTATCGCGAGCTGCACAGCATGGCCCGGCGCCAGCTGAACGGGCAGTACGGACAGACCCTGGACGCCACCGGCCTGGTGCACGAAGCCTATCTGCGCCTGGTCGGCCGCGCCGACGCCCAGTTCGAGGACCGCGCGCATTTCTTCGCCTACGCCGCTTCGGCGATGCGCAGCGTCGTCGTGGACTACGCGCGCCAGCGCCTCGCGGTCAAACGCGGCGGCGACCTGCATCGCGTGACCGACCTGCCCGAGGACGTCGGCGGCGGCCTGCGGCTGGACGAGGAAATGCTCGGCCTCGACGTCGCCCTGAATCGTCTGGCGGATGTCGACAAGCGCCTGGCCCAGGTGGTGGAGTTGCGCTACTTCGCCGGCCTGTCCGAAACCGAGATCGCGGCCCTGCTCAAACGCTCCGAACGCAGCGTGCGCCGCGACTGGCAGAAGGCCCGCCTTTACCTGCTCGCCTCGCTGCAGGGCTGAGGTCCGCGACCGATGATCGGCGATCGCTGGTCCGCGCTGTCGCCGCTGCTGGACGAATTGCTGGAACTCGACGGCGATGCGCGCGGCGAACGCCTGCGCCAGATCGAGGGGCGCGATCCTTCGCTCGCCGCCGAACTGCGCAAGCTGATGTCGCTGGAGGACGAGCGCCCGGATTTCCTCGCGCAGCCCGTCGTCGACGGCGCCGTGTTCGCGCCGCAGGCCGGTCAGGAGATCGGCCCTTACCGGCTCGTCGTGCCGCTGGGCGAAGGCGGCATGGGCCAGGTCTGGCTGGCCGTGCGCGCCGACGGCCTGTACGAACGCCGCGTCGCGCTGAAACTGCTGCGCCCCGGACTCGGCGATGCCGGCCTGCGCGCGCGCTTCACCCGCGAACGGCAGATCCTCGCGCGCCTCGGCCATGCGCACATCGCCCGCCTGCTCGACGCCGGCGTCAGCCAGGACGGCCAGCCCTACCTCGCGCTCGACTACATCCGTGGCGATCCGATCACCGCCTACGCCCGCACGCAGAACCTCGACGTGCCGACGCGCCTGGCGCTGTTCGCGCAGATCTGCGACGCCGTCAGCCACGCGCACGCCAACCTCGTCGTGCATCGCGACCTGAAGCCCTCGAACATCCTGGTCACGCCGGCCGGCGAGGTCTGCCTGCTCGACTTCGGCATCGCCAAACTGCTCGACCAGGTCACCGACCCGGGCGTGGAGATCACCAAGACCGGTGCGCGCGCCTTCACCTTGCACTACGCCGCGCCGGAGCAATTGCGCGGCGAACTGATCACGACGATGACCGACGTCTATGCGCTCGGCGTCGTGCTGTACGAGCTGCTGACCGAGCGCAAACCCTACGAGGTCGAACGCCAGAGCGATGCGGCCTGGGAAGAAGCCATCCTGCACGAAGAGGCGCTGGAACCTTCGCTGGCGGCGATGCGCCTGGCGAAGGAGAGCGGCCTGGCCAGCGATCGCCGCCGCGCCCGCGCGATCGCCGGCGACCTCGACAACATCGTGCTGAAAGCGCTGGCCAAGGAACCGGACCAGCGTTATCCCTCCGTCGAGGCGCTGGCGCAGGACCTGCGCCGCTATCGCGACGGCCAGCCGGTGCATGCGCGTGCGCAGAGCCTGGGCTATCGCGTGCGCAAATACCTGCATCGGCATGCGCTCGGCATGGTGCTGTCGCTCGGCGTCTGCCTGGTGCTGGCGGTTACGCTGGGCATCGTCGCCTGGCAGGCCAATCGCGCCTTCCAGGAAGCGGCGCGCGCGCAGGCGATGCAGGATTTCGTCATCGCCCTGTTCGAGAACACCGGCAATTCCAGCGGCGCGCAAGGCCTGGACGTGCGCGCCCTGCTCGACACCGGCGTGCGCCGCGCCGATACCGAACTGACGACGCAGCCGGTGGCGCGCGCGCAGTTGCTCGGGCTGATCGCCCGCCTGCGCGCCGGCCTCGGCGACGATCGCGAAGCCCTGCAATTGCTCGATCGCCAGCAGGAACTGTTGCGCATCCTCGGTCCGGAAGCCTCGGACGGCCTGCGCCTGGAATCGGCGGCGCTGCGCGGCCGCAGCCTGCGCGAACTCGGTCGCAGCCAGCAATGCCTGGACAGCATCGGCCATCTGCTGACGACGGCGCATGCCGCCGCCGCCACCTATCCGCTGGAAGTGGCGGAGTATTTCAGCCAGCTCGGCCGCTGCCATCGCCAGCTCGAAGGCCAGGCCGTCGCCCGCGACCTGTTCGGGCAGGCGCTGCAACTGCGCCGCCTGCACAGCGACAACCTCGCATTGCAGGCCGAGAGCCGCACCGACCTCGCCCTGTTGTTGCTCGATGCGAACAAGCCGCAGGACGCCGAAAAACAATTGCGCGAAGCGCTGGACCAGCTGCGCCAGGCCGGCGGCGAACGCAATGCGCTCGGCGTCGATATCTGGCGTTACCTCGGCCATGCCTTCCGCCGGATGGAAAACCGCGTCGAAGCCGAGGCGGCCTACCGGCAGGCGCTGGACATCAGCCTGACGCGTTTCGGTGCCGGCCATCCGCGCACTGTCGTGGCGCAGGGCTATCTGGCCGAAACGCTCGCCGCCGCCGGCAAACTGACCGAAGCGCAGCGACTGGTGGAGCTCTCGCGCGAAGGACAGCGCCTGCGTTGGGGCGACGACAGCAATTCGGTGGCGATCATCGACGATCGCCTCGGCGCCCTCGCTTTGATGCGCGATCGCGCCGACGAAGCGGAGCCGGCCCTGAACAACGCGCAGCGCATCTGGCGCCGGCTCGATCGCGACAGCGAATACCGCCACACGCTGTGCCAGGTCGCCAACGCCCATATCGATCTCGGCCATGCCGACACCGGCTGGAAACTCGGTCGCGAATGCGTCGATGCGTTGATCGCGGCACGCACCGGCGATGCCGGCGCGCGCCTGTCCGAACTGATGCAGTCCGCGCTCGATCGCGGCGACCGCAAGCAGGCCAGGGACTGGCTGGCCCTGTGGCCGGCCGATCGCGGCGACAGCGCCGCCCTGCTGCTGGCGCGCGCGCGCGTCGAAGTCGAGGAAAGCCGCGGCGGCAACGC
>CAYWHO010000161.1:0-5368 GCA_964458195.1 uncultured Arenimonas sp. | reverse complement strand
CTTCATCGGCCTGGACGGCGGCATCGACGGCCTGGTGCACCTGTCGGACATCTCCTGGAACACCACCGGCGAAGACATCGTCCGCAACTTCAAGAAGGGCGACAACCTGGAAGCCGTCGTTCTCGCCGTCGATCCGGAGCGCGAGCGCATCTCCCTGGGCGTCAAGCAGCTTGAGCAGGATCCGATCGGCACCGCGATGGCCACCCTGCAGAAGGGCGCGATCGTCAAGGGCGTCGTGAAGGAAGTCGACAGCCGCGGCGCCACCATCGAAGTCGATGGCGGCATCGAGGGTTACGTCAAGGCCAACGACATCGCCAAGGAGCGCGTCGAAGACGCGACGCAGTACCTGAAGGTCGGCGACGCGATCGAAGCCAAGTACCTGGGCATGGACCGCAAGGGCCGCACGATGCAGCTGTCGATCCGCGCCAAGGACGAGGCCGAGCTGGCCGAAACCCTGGCCGAGGTCAACAAGGCTTCGGACGCCTCGATGGGCACCACCCGCCTGGGCGCGCTGCTGCGCGAGCAACTGAACAAGGGCGAATAAGCCTGTGATACCGACGTGGCCCGGGATTCCGGGCCACGTTGTCCCGGGACGGAGCCGATCCGTCCGCGCCCTTCGCGAGACCGCCAAGCAATGACCAAGTCGGAACTCATCGAAGTCCTCTCCCGCCGGCAGGCCCATCTGAAGGCCGACGACGTGGACATGGCGGTGAAGACCCTGCTGGAAATGATGAGCAATGCCCTGTCGGGCGGCGACCGCATCGAGATCCGCGGGTTCGGCAGTTTCTCCCTGCATTTCCGTCCGCCGCGCCTGGGCCGCAATCCGAAAACGGGCGATTCCGTCGCGCTTCCCGGCAAATACGTTCCGCATTTCAAGCCCGGCAAGGAACTGCGCGACCGCGTCAACGACGGCAATTCCGTCAGCCAGGACTGAGCAACCCGACCCCGATCGGCTAAGCTTCGCCGATGCGTCTGCTCCGTTCCCTCATCGCCCTTCTTTTCGTGCTGTTCGGCGTCGTCTTCGGCGCATTGAACCGCGCGCCGGTACAGATTGACCTCGGCTTCCGCAGCCTCGAGATGCGGCTCGGTTTCGCCTTGCTGACCGTGCTCCTGCTCGGCGCCGCCATCGGTGGACTCGCCGTCACCGCCGGCGTCGTCTGGCCCTTGCGCCGTCGCCTGCACCGCAATCGCGTTTCCACCACCGGCCAGCAGCCCGCGCTTACCGACAAGGATTTCCCGCCGTCATGATGACCAATGCAGCCTGGCTGTTGCTGATTCCTGCCGCGGCGGCGATCGGCTGGCTGGCGGGCAGGCGGGGAGGCGAGATCAAGGGCGGGGCGCGCGTCTCGCGCTTGTCGAACACCTACTTCCGCGGCCTCAACTACCTGTTGAACGAACAACAGGACAAGGCCATCGAGATCTTCCTGCAGATCGCCGAGGTCGACAAGGACACGGTCGAGACGCAGTTCGCGCTCGGCCATCTGTTCCGGCGGCGCGGCGAAGTCGATCGCGCCATCCGCCTGCACCAGAGCCTGGTCGCCCGCAACGGCCTGAGCGAGGAACAGAAGACGCGCGCCGTGCTGGCGCTGGGCGAAGATTACATGCGAGCGGGTCTGCTCGATCGCGCCGAAACCCTGTTTACCGACCTCGTGCAGATGGGCGTGCACGCGCCGCAGGCGCTGCGCCAACTCATCGCCATCTACCAGGCCGAACGCGACTGGCACAAGGCGATCGAACACGCGCTCCGCTACGAGCAGACCTCGGGCGAGCCGATGGGCAAGGTCATCGCCCACTTCCACTGCGAACTCGCCGAAAAGGCCCGCCTGGAGAATCGCAACGAGCAGGCGCGCCAGCGCATCGCCGAAGCCTATTCGGCCGACAGCCATTGCGTGCGGGCCGGCGTGATCGAAGGCAGGCTCGAGCTGTCCGAAGGCAACGATGCCGCTGCCATCCGAGCATTCGAACGCGTCGCACGGCACGACATCGACTACCTGCCCGAAATCATGGCGCCCCTGCTCGCCTGTTACGAACGCCGCGGCGAGCTGGCGCGCGCGCGCGGCTTCCTGCAGGAAATGATCGAACACTATCCTGGCATTTCGCCGGTGCTGGCGCTGGCGCAGATGATCCAGCGCGACGAGGACGTCGGCGCGGCGCAGCAGTTCCTGGCCAGGCAGTTGCAGCAACGGCCGTCGGTGCGTGGCGAAGCCGCCTTCATCGACCTGAGCCTGGAAAACCCGGCGAACGACGCCGACGAATCCCTGCGTACGCTCAAGCAGATCACCGATCAGCTGGTGGTGCGTACCAACAGCTACCGTTGCCAGCGTTGCGGCTTCGGCGCCAGGGCGCACCATTGGCAGTGCCCGAGTTGCAAGCAATGGGGAACGATCAAGCCCCTGCTGAGCGCCGTCGGCGATTGAGTCCGTTTCATTGCATCCGTTGCTGACCGCCGCTCTGCTCGCCGGCCTCTGCACGGCGTTGCTGATGCCGGCATGGATCGCGCTCGCGAAGCGTCACGGCATCCATGATCTGCCGCAACAAAGGCGCCTGCACGGCAGCGTCACCCCACGAGGCGCCGGCGTCTGCATCGGCTTGTCGCTGGTGGCCGGCCTGGCTTTATCCGATGGTGCGGAATTCGCACCGCCGCTTGCGCTGCTGAGCGTCTTGCTCCTCGCATCGATCGGCGTCTGGGACGATCTGCGAAGCCCGTCGGCGATCGCCAAGTTCGTCCTGCAAAGCCTGGTTGCGCTGATGGTGGGTTTCGCCCTGCGCGAGAGCTGGCCGCTCGCGTGGCCGGCGGCCGTGTTCGTGCTTGCCGCGGGTTGCCTGCTGTACGTCAATCTCTGGAACTTCATGGATGGGATCAACGGCCTGGTCGCCATCCAGAGCGTGCTGATCGCGGCGGCGCTCGCGCTGTGGCCGGGCCAGGGCCCGGAGCTCGCGCTGGCCGCGGCCTGGTTCGCCGGTGCCGGCCTGGGTTTCCTGCCGTTCAATCTGCCCAAGGCCAGCGCGTTTCTCGGCGATTCCGGCAGTTATCTGCTGGGTGCCGCGATCTTCGTGCTGCTGGCGCTCTCGGTACGCGAAGGCAAGTTCAGCCTGCCGCAAGCCTTCGTGCTTTCTTCCGGAATACTCTTCGACGGCGGCTTTACCTTGCTGCAGCGAGCCCTGCGCGGAAGCAAGCTCTGGAGAGCGCATCGTGAACATCTGTACCAGTACGCCGTGCGTCGGGGGCGCTCGCATGTCTTCGTCAGCCTGATGTACGCAACCTGGACGACGCTGGCGGCGGCCCTGGCCTGGAACATGGGGCGATTGCCGGCCATGCAACAATGGATGCTCCTGACCGCGTTCCTGACCGCGTCCTGGTTCGCGCACGTTTCCTTGAAGCGGTATTGCCTGGCTTCGGCCCGTCGCCGGAAAGTCGCCTAATGAATTCCCTGCGTTTCAGCCTGCCTCGATTGTTGGTCGCCTTGCACGACACCGCCATGGTCGCCGCGGCCTGGCTGCTGCTGCGCTGGTTGGCGGGACTCGCGGGTGCGCCGCCCGCGTCGGCGCTGCTGCACGAACTGGTGCTGGCCTGCCTCGTGCAGGCGGCCGTGTTCTGGCGCGTCGGCCTTTATCGCGGACTCTGGCGTTTCGCCAGCATGCCCGACCTGATGAACATCGCGAGCGCGGCGCTCATCGGCCTGCTGCTGATCATCCCCGGGCTATTGCTTCTGGGACTGCTGCCGGACGTGCCGCGGCGCGTACTCGTTCCGTATCCGTTCCTGCTGATTCTCCTGCTCGGCCTGCCGCGGCTGCTGTATCGCTTCGGCAAGGACTACAGCCTCTCGGCCAGGCGCGCGCCGGATGCGCCACGAATTCTGGTCCTCGGCGCGGGACGGGCCGGCGAGCTCTTGCTGCGCCATCTGCGCAGTCATGGCGCCTATCAGGCAGTGGGACTGCTCGACGACAGGCCGGGCCTGAAGGGCGCGGAAGTGCAGGGCGTTCCGGTACTGGGGACGATCGACGATCTCGCGGCGGTGGCCAAGGCGACGGCACCGAACCTGCTCGTGATCGCCATGCCCAGCGCCGACGCCATGCAGATGCAGCGCGTCGTCTCGCTTTGCGAAGACACCGGCCTGCCTTTCCGCACGGTTTCGCGCCTGGCCGATGCCATCGACTGGCAGGCCGACGAGATCGAGCTCAGGGAAGTCGCGATCGAACAGTTGCTCGGTCGCGAACCGGTCGGCTTCGACTGGCGCCTGCTGCAAGACAGTATCGGCGGACGCAGCGTGTTGATCACCGGCGCGGGCGGTTCGATCGGCTCCGAGCTCGCGAGACAGTGTGCGCGGGCCGGCGCCGCGCATCTGCTGCTGCTCGAACGCGCCGAACTGCCGTTGGACCTGATCGCCAGCGAACTCGGTCGGAAGTTCCCCGAGCTCGACCTGCATCCGATCCTGGCCGACTGTTCGGACACGATGGCTTACCGGGAATCGCTCGACGGCGTGGACTTCGTTTTTCATGCGGCCGCCTGCAAGCAGGTGCCGATGCTCGAAGGGCAGCCGCGCGAAGCCTTGCGCAACAACGTGCTGGCCAGCACGGCCGTCGCCGGCGCCTGCCGCGAGGCTGGCATAGAAAACTTCGTGCTGATCTCGACCGACAAGGCGATCGAACCGGTGAGCGTGCTGGGCGCCAGCAAACGCTGGGCCGAGATCGCTTGCCAGGCGGTCCTCGCCGGCAGCCGTACGCGGCTCGCGATCGTTCGTTTCGGCAATGTGCTCGATTCGGCGGGAAGCGTGGTGCCGCTGTTCCGGGAGCAGATCGCCGCAGGCGGGCCGGTTACCGTCACGCACCCGGACGTCTCGCGCTATTTCATGACCATCCCGGAAGCCTGCCAACTGATCCTGCAGTCGGCCACGATCTCCGGCATGCCCGCCAGCGTGCTGGCCCTGGACATGGGGCGTCCGGTCGCGATCCGGGAACTGGCCGAACAGATGATCAAGCTCGCCGGCAAACGGCCCGGCAACGACATCCGCATCGAATACATCGGCCTGCGACCCGGGGAGAAACTGCACGAGATCGTCTTCCATCCGGACGAGCGCTACCAGCGCACCGCCAACGCCCGCGTGCTGCGTGCCGAGCCGCGGCCGGTGGACGTGCCGGCGACCCTGCGCGGCCTGCAACGGCTGCGCGATCTGCTGGCGAGCCCGCAATCGGATGGCGATTGCTTGGCGATCCTGAGCGAAACCGTTCGCGATTACCGCACCAGCGCGGATAAAATCGTCTCGCTATCCGCCCACCGAAAGAACCGACAACGCTCATGAGTTTCCGCATCCGCAAGGCTGTTTTCCCGGTCGCCGGTCTCGGCACCCGCTTTCTGCCGGCCACCAAG
>CAYWHO010000160.1:4887-5370 GCA_964458195.1 uncultured Arenimonas sp. | reverse complement strand
CTGCGGCGAAGATCGGACGGTATGGCTGACTTCCACCCTCTCCAACACCGGGCCCGCCAGGATCGAACTTCCATCGGGGGGATTGCCGTGGAACTACGATGGCACTGGCGCCAGTCTCGAGGTTTCAACTTCATCGAGCGCGATTCCACGACGAGAAGTTTTCCCCGAGTTTCAACCCGTTGGCCCCGATGTTCTGGCACCAGGGGAGACTAGAAATGGCACTCTCCCGTTTGAATTCCTGTACCCGGGTATTCGAGAGCATCTCGGGAAAGAAGATGTCCTGGTTGATTGGACGTACTGGACGCAATCACGTGGCCATTCGGGAGTCCAGGCGTCAGGGCGCTTGGTTATGAAGGAGGATCCCTGCCGGCGGTGAATCCGGTGATCGCATTTCAGCAGGCCGCGCGTGCAAGCGCGCGCGAGAACGAGTGGCCTGTTCTGCTGCGGGAAGTGATGTTCGTTCAGATAGCCCCGAGGGGCGTA
>CAYWHO010000160.1:3882-4877 GCA_964458195.1 uncultured Arenimonas sp. | reverse complement strand
CGCCTTAGCCGACATCGATCGCCAGATCCCCAAGTCGGTGGCCGCCATACTGAAGAGGAACTGACCATGTGCTACTCCGCTCAGGTCATCGCCGACTATCGCGACTTCAAGCGCTTCACCGGTGCCAGGATGGACATCGACAGTTTCGTGCGCCTCTTCTGGATTCCTCAGAACCCAGGCAAGTCGCCGCGAATCGCTCGGCCGAAGGTGCCACGCGGACTGGAGCTCGCCTTTCGCCAAGGGAAGACCGAGCAAGAGCAGTCGATTTGGGAGCGCGTGCAGGAACTGGACGCGGAAGAGATCGCGGCGACCGAGCAGGATCTGTTCCTGCAGCAGAAGCGGCTGGTCGCTGCTGAGCGTGTTCTGGCTTCAGCAAAGCCGACGAAGAAAGCTGCCGAGGACCAGCGCATCGCGACGAAGAAGGTCGCGTGGTGCAAGGCCAAGCTGGCCGACTTGAAGCGCCTGGAGCCCAAACCGAAGGATTCTCGTATCTTCCCGGGCTGGTACACGCCGGTGATGGTCATGGAGAACGGCGAGCGCGTCATCAAGCCCATGCGCTACCAGTGTCGCCCCGCCGGTAAGCCAGCCTTCTACGACACGAAGTACCCCGGCACCTACAACGCACGCCGGGACAATCTCGAAGGCTTCTGGAAGGACCAGTTCGGCCACACCCACGGGATCATGCTGGTGACCGCCTTCTTCGAGAACGTCAGCAGGCATGCGATGGAGCATCGGGAGTTGGCCGCCGGCGAAAAGGAAGAGAACGTCATCCTCGAGTTCCGGCCGCAGCCCGAGCAGCTGATGTATATCGCCTGCCTGTATTCGCACTGGCAAGGCAAGGGCGAAGATCTCTGGTCCTTCGCCGCGATCACCGATGAGCCGCCCGAGGAAGTGGCCGCCGCGGGGCATGATCGCTGCATCATCCAGATCAAGCCCGAGAACGTTGACGCCTGGCTGAACCCGGATCCCAACAACCTGCAAGCGCTGCGGGCGAT
>CAYWHO010000160.1:0-3872 GCA_964458195.1 uncultured Arenimonas sp. | reverse complement strand
CCGTGCGGTTCGTCAAGAATACGATCAGTCCGCGAGTTTACCGGCGGCTGGGAAACCGAAGCGACGGTGAGTTGGTGGGCGCGGACGAGTATTGACCCGACCCTGGACGACCGGCCGCGGCCTTTCTACGAGCACCGAATCGCGCAGGCCGCCTAGTCATGAAGAAGAAAGCAGTTAGAGCGTCAGACGCGCAGCACGCCGCTACTGGGGAACCTGAGTGGGCGAAGCACTTTCATTCAACCGCTGCCCTTCAAGAGCTGCGAGATAGATGCTGGCGATTCCTCCGCCTTGACCTGCTGTATGTCGCAGCGGTGGGCGCCGTTTTTACCGCCCTAAGTGTATCAAGAGCCGAACTAATCAAGTTCGGTGCGATGGTCAGCACGCCGGCCTTTGCGTTCGTAATAATCGTAACTATGGACGTCGCTGTCGAATCGATGATCGCGAGCGAACTGGTTGGGGCGCACAACGGCCGTAAGCCGAAAATCCCTTCAATTTTCATTTCAATGTTTACGGGCGCCCAAGGCTTTATCCACGCGACTCTTGCTGGGCTCATCATCGTAGGCTTGACATCTTATGCAGCTGGGGCGCAGCGTTATATGGACGAACAATACGCTCGTGCAGATATTCAAGACCTTATTGATCAGTACATAGAAAAGCATGGCCGCGTGCCTCAGAGTCGGCGCGAGCTGTATCGCGCGAACGCTGGATATCCAAGCCTCCAAGACAAGCTGTACACCGAAGCATTTTCCATCGCCCCAGACGCCAAAAGAAAGTACATCATCACGTTCGCAGGTGATGACGGAAAACTGGGCACGGCAGACGACGACTCTCATCCAGGCTGGATCAAGATTCGGGAAATGAACGAAGAGATGGAAGGCAACGATCCAACGGCTCGTTGATCGTACTGTCCCTGGCGGGGGTGGATATTGGTATCGCATGGCCCTGCCTCCGGGAAAACCCGCGTGCAGGGGGGCGCAGCTGCGAGCGGCGGCGGTCGCGAACTAGCCGAGCACGGCATCCACGAGTTCATGAAAATCAAGGCGATCTACGTGGATTGAGCGCTGGCGGCGTGGTCCTGGCGAAGCGGGAGCAGCACTAGCGAGGGGAGTACGATTAAGGAATCACCAACAGCACCGCGGAAACGAGATGGCTATTTTCAATAAGCTAAAACAATTCGTCATTAACGGTGAGCCACTCTCGCCCGAAACTGAGTCAAGGCGAAAGGCTTTGCTGTTTACTTCGTCAATTTCGATACTGATTGCGGTCTATGGCCTGAAAGTCACCAAAACGCCGTGGCTCGAAGTTGAAGTTCCACTCGACGCGCCAAACATTCTGCACGGCGGTCTTGCCGTGGCGCTCTTGTACACTTTTCTCATGTTTCTTTTTTCTGTTTCTGGCGACCTTAAGCGGTGGTACTTTTCTGCCGACCTTCTCGATCTTCAAAAGTACTTTGACTCGCAGAGGCGACTGCGAGCGTCGGTCGACCGTGTTCGCCTCGGCCTAGCCGGATTGGAAAGTTCGCGTGCACCAAACGCAAGAACGATCCATGACCTCATCGACTTGGCATCTGAATTCAACGATTTTTTTGATCGGGAAATACGGGGTCTGAGGCAAGCCTACTGGAGACTATCGACCATCATGGTCGCCCGATTGGTGTTGCTGGAGATCGGAACGCCCCTGGCGCTTGGCTTCTTCGCGCTTTGGAAAATCGGAGGGGCAATATTCCCTTTCCTGTCGGTCGTGTTCTCGGGTTCGGCCGCCGGACACTAGCCGGACACGCCAGAAAAAGAAAAGGGCCTGCATTGCTGCAAGCCCTTGAAATATATGGTGGCCGAGGACGGAATCGAACCGCCGACACGGGGATTTTCAATCCCCTGCTCTACCAACTGAGCTACTCGGCCAGACACATCGCCCCTTGCGGGCGAGTTGGAAATGATACCGGGACGGGGGTGGTCCGGGCAAGCCGGAATCACTCTGCGTGGGCGGGGCCGCGCTGCCCGGGCCGCCATTCCGGGGCGTGGGGCCGGTTATTCCGCCGGCGGCACGTAGCCCGCCGGCTTTTCCGCGCCGTCGCCGAAGAGGAATTTCTCCATTTCGGCTTCCAGGAAGGCGCGATGCTTCGGGTCGAGCGGGGACAGGCGGTTCTCGTTGATCAGCATGGTCTGGTGCGCGAGCCACTGCGCCCAGGCGGCCTTGCCGATGTTGTCGAACACGCGCTTGCCCAGCGGGCCGGGCCAGGGCACGAAGCCGAGGCCTTCGGCCTGCTGTTGCGTCTTTTGGCAGAACACGCTGCGGGTCATGCGAAAGAATCCAGGAGTTTGCGCACCGGCGCCGGCAGGCCGACCTCGGCCAGCGAATCGAAAGGCTGCCAGCGCAGTTCGTCCTCATTATCGCCGATGCGCGCGGCGGGCCGCACGCCGGTCCACGACAGCGGTTCGATATGCAGGCGGTAGTGGCTGAACACGTGTTCGATCAGCGGCAGCGGCGTGTTCGCGTCGAAATCGGCAACGGCGTGCCGGGCGAAAAAGACGCGGGCTTCGTCGTGGTTCGCGACTTCCGGCAGGGACCACATGCGCGACCAGACGCCGGTCGCCGGACGGCGCGCCAGCAGCACGCATCCGGCGTCGTCGCGCAACAGCAGCATCAGGGTGCGGCGTTCGGGCAGCGGTTTGCCGGGCTTGGGCTGCGGCAGCTGATCGACGCGACCCTCGCGCAGCGCGACGCATTCGTGCTGCAGCGGGCAGAGCACGCAGGAAGGCGAGGCGCGCGTACAGACGGTGGCGCCGAAATCCATGATGGCCTGGGTGTAATCGGCCAACCGCGCTTGCGGAAGATGCTGTTCGGCGACCAGCCAGAGTTGTTTTTCGACGCTGCCGGTGCCGGGCCAGCCATCGATGCCGTGATAGCGGCAGAACACCCGTTTCACGTTGCCGTCGAGGATGGCGTGGCGTTGCCCATGCGCCTGCGCGAGGATGGCGCCGGCGGTGCTGCGGCCGATGCCGGGCAGGGCGGCCAGCGATTCGAAATCGTCCGGAAGTTCGCCGCCGTGTTTCTCGACGCAGATCTTCGCCGCCGCATGCAGATTGCGCGCGCGGGCGTAGTAGCCGAGCCCGGCCCAGAGCGCGATCACGCGGTCGGGCGAGGCTTCGGCCAGGTCGCGCAGCGTCGGCAACTCGCGTTCGAAGCGCTCGAAATACGGAATGACGGTTTGCACCTGCGTCTGCTGCAGCATGATCTCCGACAGCCACACGCGGTAAGGCGTACGCGGATGCTGCCAGGGCAGGTCGTGGCGACCGCTGTGGTCGAACCAGGCGAGCAGTTCGTTCGCGAAACCATCGCCGGCGGGCGCGCTCATGGCGTCGGCGCTTCGTCGCGGATCTCGACTTCGACGCCTTCGAGCACGATGCCGTCGAGATCGATCTCCGGCGTCGTCAAGCGGCCGTCCAGCGGCGGTAGCGGCGATGCGTTCTCGCGCGTGGCCCAGGCCTGCATCTGCGCGATGCGCAATGTCGCTTCGAGTTTCGTTTCCTTCTTCTCCAGCCGTAGCGACAGCGGCTCGCTCAAGTCCGGCTTTCCCGCGTAGTCCAGGCGCAGCGCGAAGTCCTTGGCATCCTGATTCAGCGGCGCGGGCAGGGCCGGCCAGTCGCTGGCCCATTCCTGCAGTCGGCCAGCGAAGGACGCCGTGAGTTTTTCGCCAGAAAGCAGCCTCGCCTTGCCATCGAGTTTCGGCAGCGGCGAATCGCCGGACAGGAAGAAGTCGGGTGCATCGAGTTCGAAAACCGGCGTATCCGCTTTGTACTTGCCCTTGATGCGCAACTCGAAGGGCAGGGGTTTCGGTTTGCGATCCAGCGTTCCCTGGCTTTGCAGTTCGA
>CAYWHO010000159.1:2633-5391 GCA_964458195.1 uncultured Arenimonas sp. | reverse complement strand
TGCTGGCCGAGGTCAGGCGCCAGATCGGCGTGCCGGTGCTCACCGACGTGCACGAATACACGCCGATGGACGAAGTGGCCAGCGTGGTTGACGTGCTGCAGACCCCGGCCTTCCTCTGTCGCCAGACCGACTTCATCCAGAAGGTGGCCAGTGCCGGCAAGCCGGTCAACATCAAGAAGGGCCAGTTCCTGAGCCCGTGGGAAATGAAACACGTCGCGGCCAAGGCCAAGGCCACCGGCAACGAGCAGATCATGGTCTGCGAGCGTGGCGCCAGCTTCGGCTACAACAACCTCGTGTCCGACATGCGTTCGCTCAGCGTGATGCGCGATACCGGATGCCCGGTCGTGTTCGACGCCACCCACTCGGTGCAGCTGCCCGGCGGCATGGACGGCAAGTCCGGCGGCCAGCGCGAATTCGTGCCGGTGCTGGCGCGCGCGGCGGTGGCGGTCGGCATCGCCGGCATCTTCATGGAAACGCATCCCGATCCGGACAAGGCGCTCAGCGACGGCCCGAACGCCTGGCCGCTGCCGAAGATGGCGGCGTTGCTGGAGACGCTGGTGGCACTGGACCAGATCACCAAGCGGAATGGTTTCCTAGAAGCCGGAGCGTGAGCGATTCCCCCGGTCATGCCGCTTTATGCCAGCGATCGGACACTTTTCGGACCCGGAAGAACAGTTTGAACGGAGCTACCATGAAACTTCGCCATTCGCTGATGTTGGCGCTCGCCTTTCCCTCCCTGTGCTTCGCCGAGTTGACCGACTATCAGAAGTCGGTCGTGGAAACTTTCGTGCCGGCGGGTACCCACGCCAACCTGCGCAGTGCCTATGAAGCGGCAGCTGCCGGCAAGGCGACGACGGCGCAGAAAAACGTGATTCGCACGTCGGAGATGATCCACGAGGACCTCAAGCTCAATGCTTGTGTGCGGCCTGCATTGGGACAGGACATGTCTCTGGACGCAGCCATCGGAGAAATCGTCGCTGCCGGCAAGGGAGAGGCGTTGATGGCCGACGTGAAAGCCTTGTTCACCGCCGACGAATGGAGCGCCGGCGTTCCGGCGGATACCCCGTTTTCGGAGCAGGTGGTCGCGGCGGCCGTGTTGCTGGCCGGAGGCGCCCGTCCGACCGGACAGGACGCGGAGGCCGACCTGCGCGCGCTGAAGCGCAGGTTGACGCTCAACTATTACCTGTCTTTTGCGACGCGTGGGAAGTGCGTCGCGTCACCGCAAATCAAGAAGCTGCTCGGCAAGGAAGGAAAATGACTGCGATCCGCCAAATACACGCCCGCGAAATCCTCGATAGCCGCGGCAACCCGACCCTCGAAGCCGAGGTTACGCTGTCCGACGGCAGCTTCGGCCGTGCGATGGTGCCTTCCGGCGCTTCCACCGGCTCGAAGGAAGCGGTCGAGCTGCGCGATGGCGACAAGACGCGCTATCTCGGCAAGGGCGTGAAGAAGGCGGTCGCGAACGTCAACACGACGATTGCCGATGCGCTGAAAGGCTTCGACGCCGCCGACCAGAAGGGTCTGGACTCGCGCCTGATCAATCTCGACGGGACCGACAACAAGGGCCGCCTCGGCGCCAATGCGCTGCTCGGCGTCTCGCTGGCGAACGCGCATGCGGTCGCTGCCTCGAAGCGCATGCCGCTGTGGGCGCACCTCGCCGCCGGCCGCGAAGCCGTGCTGCCGGTGCCGATGATGAACATCATCAACGGTGGCGCGCATGCCGACAACAACGTGGACATGCAGGAGTTCATGGTGCTGCCGGTGGGCGCGGCGAATTTCGCCGAAGCCCTGCGTGCCGGCGCCGAAATCTTCCATGCCCTGAAGTCGGTGCTGAAAGGCCGCGGCCTGAGCACGGCGGTGGGCGACGAGGGCGGCTTCGCGCCGGACCTGCGTTCAAACGAGGAAGCGCTGGAAACCATCCTCGAGGCGATCGGCAAGGCCGGCTACAAGGCCGGCGACGACATCCTGCTGGGCCTGGATGTGGCCAGCACCGAATTCCACGAGAATGGCAAGTACAATCTCACCGGCGAAGGCAAGCGCCTGAGCTCGGAGCAGTTCGCCGATTTCCTTGCCGGCTGGTGCGCCAAGTATCCGATCGTCACGATCGAAGACGGCATGTCCGAGGACGATTGGGCCGGCTGGAAGCTGCTGACGGCGAAGCTCGGCGACAAGGTGCAACTGGTCGGCGACGATCTGTTCGTCACCAACCCGAAGATCTTCCGCGAGGGCATCGACCAGGGCGTCGCCAACGCGATCCTGATCAAGGTCAACCAGATCGGCACGCTGAGCGAGACGCTGGACGCCATCGCGATGGCCGATGCCAATCGCTACGCCTCCATCGTCTCGCATCGTTCGGGCGAAACCGAGGACACGACGATCGCCGACATCGCCGTGGCGACGACCGCCACGCAGATCAAGACCGGTTCGCTCTGCCGCTCCGACCGCGTGGCCAAGTACAACCAGTTGCTGCGCATCGAAGAAGCGCTGGGGGCGAAGGCCCGCTACGCCGGCCGCGACGCCTTCGTGAGCCTGAAGCGCTAGTGCCCTGGCCCGCAAGCAGAATGAAGATGTTCCGGATGGATTTCGTCGTCAGGCAAGGCGCGAGGAGGAGGCATAGAGGGGCTATGGCGACGACGAGCAACGCGGCAGGGCGGCGAAAGACGCTGGAACAATTCGATGATGTTTGCGGGGCAGGACACTAGGTGAGCGGAGTCCTGCGCCGCTGGTGGCCGTTCGCGGCGCTGATCGTGCTGCTGCT
>CAYWHO010000159.1:0-2533 GCA_964458195.1 uncultured Arenimonas sp. | reverse complement strand
TGAGCGGAGTCCTGCGCCGCTGGTGGCCGTTCGCGGCGCTGATCGTGCTGCTGCTGGCGCTGCAGGCCAAGCTCTGGTGGGGCGACGGCAGCTGGACGCAGGCCAAGGCCCTGCAGCAGAAGGTGAGCCAGCAGAAGGCCGAAAACGCGCGTCTGCAGCAGCGTAACGATGCGCTGTCGGCGGAAGTGGAAGACCTGAAATCGGGCGAGAGCGCGATCGAGGATCGCGCGCGCAGCGAACTGGGCATGGTCAAGCCCGGCGAGACCTTCTACCGCGTCGTCGAACCGCGCGATCCGAACAAGCCGGCCGATGCCGCGACTGCGCCCGATCCGCCGCCGTCGGGCGCGGAGCCGGCGCAATGACCTGGGCCGTCGTTCCTGCCGCCGGTCGCGGTACGCGCTTCGGCGGAGAAACGCCCAAGCAGTACCTCAATGTCGCCGGTCGTCCCTTGATCGAACACAGCCTGCGCGCCTTGCTCGGGCATCCCGCGGTGGACGGCGTGATGGTGGCGTTGGCGCCGGACGATCCGTATTGGGGCGGTTGGCGCGAGATCGGCGGCAAGCCCGTCTACACCTGCGTGGGCGGCGCCGAACGCGCGGATTCCGTATTGGCGGCCTTGCAGGCCCTGCCGGCGACGGTCAGCGAAGACCAGTGGGTGCTGGTGCACGATGCCGCACGTCCTTGCCTGCGCGGCGTGGATCTCACGCGATTGATCGCGCTGGGCCAGGCCGATCCGGTCGGCGCCTTGCTGGCGACGCCCGTGCGCGACACGCTCAAACGCGCGGACGGCAATACGCGCAGCGCGGCGACCGAACCGCGCGAACACCTGTGGCGCGCATTGACGCCGCAGATGTTCCGGCGCGGTGGCCTGACCCGGGCCTTGAGCGCCGCGATGCGGGCCGGCGCGGCGGTGACCGACGAGGCCAGTGCGATGGAGCGCCTCGGCCTGAAGCCGCGCCTGGTCGAAGGTTCGGAAGACAACATCAAGGTCACGACGCCGGCGGACCTGGCCGTGGCCGAATACATCCTGACGCGGGTGCTCTGAATGCGCGCCTGCGGCGGCCAGGGCTGAAGGAGCGAATCATGCGCATCGGCAGCGGTTTCGACGTCCACGCCTTCGGCGAAGGCGATCACTTGATGCTCGGCGGCGTGCGCGTACCGCACGATCGCGGCGTGATCGCCCATTCCGACGGCGACGTGGTGATCCATGCGCTTTGCGATGCCCTGTTCGGCGCGCTGGCCCTGGGCGATATCGGCAAACACTTCCCGCCGAGCGACCCGCGCTGGAAGGATGCCGACAGTCGCCAGTTCCTGCGCCATTGCGCGCTGCTGCTCGACCAGCACGGCTGGACCCTGGGTAACGCCGACATCACGGTGATCTGCGAACGTCCGAAGATCGGCCCGCACGCCGAAGCGATGCGGGCCCGTATCGCCGAGGACCTCGGTGCCTTGCCGGCGCAGATCAGCGTCAAGGCGACGACGACGGAGAAGCTCGGCTTCACCGGTCGCGGCGAGGGTATCGCCGCGCAGGCCGTCGTATTGCTGGTGAAGGCGTGAGCGAAACGCGCCTGGCGCGCGCTTTCGGCGAAGCGGTGCTGCAAGCGCGCTTCCGCGTCGCGCCCGAGGATTTTTTCGTCGAGGAACTGCCGTCCTTCGCGCCGTCCGGTGAAGGCGAGCACCTGCTGCTGACTATCGAGAAGCGTGGCCTCAATACCGCCTTCGTCGCCAAGCGGTTGGCGCAGTGGGCCGGTATCGCCGAAATGGGCGTCGGCTACGCCGGTCTGAAGGACCGCCATGCGGTGACGCGGCAGCGCTTCTCGGTACATCTGCCGAAGAAGGTTTCGCCCGATGTCGCTGCGCTTGATGGCGACGACCTGAAAGTCCTGGAACAGCATTGGCACCAGCGCAAGCTGCCGCGCGGCGCCCTGGCCGGCAACCGTTTCGTGCTGGTGTTGCGCGAGCTGGTCGGCGAGCGTCCGGCGATCGAGGATCGCCTGCGGGCGATCCTCGCTTCCGGCGTGCCGAACTATTTCGGCGAGCAGCGCTTCGGTCGCGAGGCCGCCAATATCGAGGCCGCGCGACGGATGTTCGCCGGCGAGCGGATCAAGCGCGAGCAGCGCTCCATCCTGTTGTCGGCGGCGCGTTCGGCCCTGTTCAATGCCGTGCTCGCGGCACGGGTCGCGCGTGGCGACTGGAGTAGCGGCGCCGATGGCGATGTCTGGATGCTGGACGGCACGCATAGCGTCTTCGGCCCGACCGATCTGGATGAGACGCTGCGCGAGCGCGTACGGGCGCAGGACGTGCACCCGACCGGCCCGATGTGGGGGCTGGGCGAGCTGCGCAGCAGCGGCGATGTCCGCGCGCTGGAACAGGAAGCGACGAACGTGTTCGCCGACCTGTGCGTGGGGCTGGAAGCCGCCGGTTTGAAACAGGAACGTCGCGCCCTGCGCATGCGCGTACCGGGCCTGGAGTGGCGATGGCTGGGCGACGATGCCTTGCAACTGTCGTTCGAGCTCGCCCCCGGTTCGTACGC
>CAYWHO010000158.1:0-5429 GCA_964458195.1 uncultured Arenimonas sp. | reverse complement strand
AGAAGGCGAACCAGATCAGCAGGTTCAGCAACCAGCCGAAGGGCGCGTAGTACGCGAGGCGCGCGACGGTCAATGCCAGCAGCGTGACAAAGGCCGCACCCTGCAACGGATACAGCGAGATCTCGCGTAGACGGAGCCAGAAGGGCGTGATGGGGGCTTGCAGGGTCATGTGGCGTAGCCGGTGGATGAAACTTTAGCGGAAGGACTCGTCAGCGGCAGCATCAGCTGCGGATTGACCGCCGGGTTCCGCCAACAACTCGATGTTGTCCAGGCGCTTGGCTTCTTGCAGCGTCAGGTCGCCACGGCCCAGCCGGAGTTCCGCTCGGCGGATGTTGCCAGGACTGGATAGCTCGACCCGACCATCCGGAGATTGCACACGAAGCAACCCGATATCGCCCTTGCCCACCGAAAAATAGGTACGGCACCGTTCAGAGCACCGTGTCCGGGACCGATCATCGAGCAGAACGAGTTCGCCGACGTCTCCCTCCCAGTCGACGTACGAGCGCGTTCTCACGACCGCCCTGGCCGGCGCATGGTCCGCCCGGAAGCTCGCGCTGCGCACAACGAAGTTCTGCAGCACCGACGGCACTTCGATGGTGGCTTCCCCGTCTGCGAGTTGCGGCTTGACGATCAGGCGGGTTCCGCTGCGACGCTGCGAAATGGAGTTGTCTCGCGTGTCCTGATAGCGAATGGTTGCCGTCGTGGCGCGTGTTCCGATGACGATCTGGACAGTCTCGTCGCCTAACACTTCCAGCGTATCGATGCCTACCATGTCCAGCGGAGCGGTCTTGTATTCGGCATCGGGTAGTCGCGCCGTCGCAAAGACCACGACAAGGATGATTGTGGCCGCGCCGGCGGCCAAGTGGGTGTATTTCATCAGGCTACCTCGCGTTCGCGCAGGGCGAGATAGGCAGCCAACCAGAGCAGGGTCGGCAGCAAAATCCACACTATCGGGAAGAACGCGGACTGGATCGCTCCCAGTCGACGTCGGGTCTCCCAGTAGTCGAGGAACAGGTCGGGCCTGCTGTCGAAGACCTCAGAAACCAATATCAAGACAAGAAGCAGCACGAAGCCGGCGAGTACCGTCTTCAAGGCCGGCATCCGCCGGAAATAGACGCTGCCGAACATGGAGAATCCGAAGACAGTGGCCAGCATCAGGGCATGCTTGACACCCGCCTGCCAAGACCCCAATGCCAACGGGTTGAACAGCGTCATATCCAAGTCCTTCCAGGGGAACTCGTTGGCCGCCGGCGCCTTCGATCGCTGCCACTCGACCAATTCCTGTTGCCACTGGTACTTCGCCCAGACCCAAGCCGGCAGATCGCAGACGTAGAACGCCAGCGAATAAACCACAGGGAAGGCAATGCAAACGACCAGGAATGCCAGCAACCATTTCTCGAAGACAGATGCCGGCCGCATGAATGCCAGCAGAGCCGACTCGCGTTTCGCCATTGGCAGAAAGTGTCGCGCCGCGAATATCGCGCCGAACACATACAAGCCGAACAGGTAGACGCCCGCCTGTGCATCCCGGGTGAAATTGGTGAAGTTCTTGCCACCGCGCGAATCGATCAGCACGTAGACGAAATGCAGCATGATCGCCACGCCGAAGAACCAGGCATAGGACCGCCAACTTTCGGCCAGGTTCGCTTTCGCCAAGCGGCCGAAACGACGCCCGTCAAACATGCGATCTCTCCTTGCGGCGCGCGTCCAGAACGGCGACGACATCACCCTTTGCCAAGCTAAGCGCCCTGTAAAGCAGCTCCAGGTGCACCGCGCCGGGTTCACCGCCTCGATTCGCCGCCACGTAGGCGATCTGCTCGCCCATCGCTTCGGAATGGATCAAACCATCGATGCCCGCCAGCTCCTGCGCATCGCGGGCCACGCCCATGCGCAAACAATGCGACAGTTCCGACATCGGCGCCGAAAGCGCCAGCGAAGCGCTGTCAACGAAGAGGATATGGCTCATGATGCGTTCCAGGTCATGCGCCTGGTGCGTGCTGATCAAAACGATGCGCTGCCGTTGTTCCTCGCGCGCCATGATGGCCTTGAACTGGTCCCGGCCGATGATGTCGAGTCCGTTGGTCGGTTCGTCCAGCAGCAGCACCGGCGTGAACGTCGCCAGCGCGAAGGCGATCGCCGCCTTTTTCTTCTGGCCCAGGCTCATCTGGCCGAAGCTCAGCTCGACCGGTACTTCGAAGATGCGCAAGTACTCGTCGAAAGCGGCGCGCGAGAAGTTCGGGTAGAAGCCCGAATGCGTTTCCGCAAGGCGCGCCGGGCGCAGGTCCGGCAGGTGGAACTCCTCGGGAACGATGTAGACGCTGGCGAGGAAGTCCGGATGGCGTTTCGCCGGCGAACGACCCTGCACGGCGATCTTTCCGCCTTTCGGAAACAGCAGCCCCGACAGCAGCATCAATAGCGTGGACTTGCCGCTGCCGTTGCGTCCGAACAGGCCGTAAACGCCTGGTTCGGACAGATCGAGGCTGAAGTCCTTGTACAACGGCGCCTTGCGGTAACCGAAAGACAGGTTCTGAATCGAGATCAAGACGCCTCCGGGCGAGCCGGCGGCGCCGGTGGGAAGATTCTAGCGACAAATCCCGGCAAGGACTCGCCACCCCGGCAAGACGTCAGCACAAGATCGACACCACCCATGGTCGCACGGTCGTTCAGTCCACCCCGCCGCTGCCGTACACCTGCTGGCGGAAGAATTCGTCGAGGTCCTGGCCGCTGGAACGCTCCATCGCACGCTGGAAATCGGCCGTCACGACACTGCGGCCGCGGTATTCGCGCGTGTAGTCGCGGATGCCTTTCCAAAAAGCGTCCTCCCCCAGTTTCTCGCGCAGGCGATGCAGCACATAGGCACCGCGCTGGTAAACGACGGCGCGGTCGTCGCCCGTGGGCTTCCACTGCTCGTACACCAGGGCGTGATTCTTGCCTTCCGCGACGAGCCGCAGCGTGCGCTCGCGCCAGCGGGCGACGGACTTGTCGTACTCGTCGCGACCGAAACGCCGTTCTAGATAGGCTGCCGCCATGAACGTGGCGAAACCTTCGTTCAACCAGAAATGTCCCCAGTCGCGGCAGGTGATGGCTATGCCCCACCACTGGTGCGCGGCTTCGTGCGCGATCAGGCCTTCGGCTTTCGGGTCCTGCAGCACTTCGTTGCCGTAGGCTTCGGACAGCAGCGCGAAGCCTGCGAGTTCCTGGCCGACGGTGTTCACGACCAGGGCCTGGTCGTAGCGTCCTTCGTAGGCGATGCCGGCGCGCTCGCCGAAAAAGACCAGCATGTCGCCGGTATCGGCGAATACGCGGCGCGTGTCGTCGGCCGACAGATCGCGCGCCAGCATGCGCATCGGAATTCCGTTCGCACCGACATCAATGGCCTTGAACTCCCCCGCCGCGAAACCATAGACGAAGCTCGGCACCGGCGCGGCCTGCCTCCAGCGGAACAGACGATGATCCTTGCCGCTGCGCTCGATCTTCGCCCGGCCATGCCCGATCGCATCGAAAGAAGCCGGCAAGCGAACGGCGAGTTCGAACGTCGCGCGCTCGTCCGGCGTGTCGATCGCGATCATCCATTGGCTGGTCGAGAAGATCGTGTAGATCTGCTTTTCTTCCGGATGGAATTCCAGGCCATAGGCCGGCGCGCCGTGGTAGTCGATGACGAACTGCAGCTTCTCGCCCGCCGCGCTGTTCTCCGGCAAGCCGAGCTTCAGCTGCTTGCCATCCTTGCGGAATTCGACCGGCTTGCCGTCGCGACGCACGGCATCGATCTCCAGCGCGCCGGCATCGAAGACGAGTTCGCGCAGTCCGGGCTGCGCCATCTGCAGGCGAATCGTTTCGCTGCCGCGCAGGGTCTTGCGGGCGAGGTCCGGATCGAGCCGGACTTCGTAGTGCAGCACATCGAAACCGCGCACCGCCACGTCCTCGGCCAGCGCAGGAGCGCTGACGGCAGCCGCCGCGAGCAACAGGAAAAAACGGTGGATTCGCATCATCTACGGAAGACTGGCGGGCAAGGCTCGATTATGCCCCGCCGACGATCCAGTCCACGCTCAGCCCTTGGCGTCGAGGAAAACGATCGCCGCGAAGGCAACGCTGCAAAGAACATAAGCAGCGATGTTCGCCTTCCAGCCGATGCGCAGGCGGCGGCTCGCGGACCAGGTCAGCACGAACAGGAAAGCGACGACGAGACCGGGCAGGACCCACATGTTCCAGCCCAGGGCGAGGCTCATGCGCGCTTCGTCGTTCGGATGCATCAGGCTGACGAAGGCCGCGGCGAAACGCATGAACCAGGCGACGAACAGCAGGGCATAGGCGGTCGGCTGGTTCGAGCGCCGCGTCCACCAGAAGGCCAGCAGGCCCTGGATCACGGTGATCAGCGGGCCGGCGCCGGAAACGAGGAAGGCATCGCGCTCCGAGGAGAATCCGCCGCGCGGCGAAGCGCCATTCAGGCTCACCGCCATGTCGTAGCCGAGCATCGTGCCGGCCAGCCAATGCGCCAACTCATGCGCAAAGAAGGTCAACACCACCACGATCGGCAGGGCGAGATAGAAATCCCAGGAGATGCGGGCGCGCTTCATCGGGCACGTTCCATCGGGCGCGGATTCCTCGGCGAATTCCCGATGTTCGGTCACGAAGGCAGGGCAGCGAAGTGCCTTTCGTCACAGTTCCGGAAGGCGAATCGCGGCCGAACGCTCAGCCCCGCTTACGCCGTGACCCGCTCCAAGCCCGGCGGCCACTGCACGAACTGCGGCAGCGCATCGGTGATCTCGTGCCAGCAGGCGCGCGACCCGACGAAGATGTGCTCGCGCGGCCGCACGCCCGGCTCGTCGTCGAGCGAGGCCAGCACCACTTCGCCGATATGCCCGTTGTGCGTGGCCGCGATCGGCGTACCGCATTCGCCGCAGAACAGGCGCTGGCGATCCGGCGACGAGGCATAGGCGCGCAGATATTCCTCGCCCGCCACCCACTCGAACTGGTCGGTGCGCACCATCGTCCAGGTCGCGAAGGCCGCGCCATGCGCTTTCCGGCAGATCGAACAATGGCAATGCCCGGCCATCTTCAAGGGACCGGCGATACGGTAGCGCACGGCCCCGCACAAACAACTTCCGCTCAACATCATGCTGCGTGTCTCCATCGTACGACCCACCGCCCTTCCCCGGGCGCAGCCGGCGGGATCGAAGCGTGTTTACGCAAAGCGATGGGCATGGCGGCCATGCGATGGAGAAAAGAAGCCGAATTTCGCGCTATTCCTGCGAATGCTTATCGCCCGCGCGCACGGACCATGACCAATGGCCTAGTCGGAACAAACCTGCCGACGATGCGTCGGCGAAACGCGGATCGACGCGGCCGCGCGATCAGGCCTTCTTCACGAACTCCGACTTCAGCTGCATGGCGCCGAAGCCTTCGATGCGGCAGTCGATGTCGTGGTCGCC
>CAYWHO010000157.1:0-5448 GCA_964458195.1 uncultured Arenimonas sp. | reverse complement strand
GCCGCGCAGACGATCCGCCTCGAACAGAACTACAGCTCCAGAGGCAATATCCTGGCCGCCGCGAATGCCGTCATCGCGCACAATCCCGAACGCCTCGGCAAGAAACTGTGGACCGCCGACGGCGAAGGCGAGCCGATCGACCTGTACGCGGCCTACAACGAAGTGGACGAAGCGCGCTTCCTGATCGAACGCATCCGCGCGCATATCCGCCACGGCGGTCGCGCCGGCGACTGCGCCGTGCTCTACCGCAGCAATGCGCAATCGCGCGCGGTCGAGGAACAATTGCTGGCCGAAGGCATGCCCTACCGCGTCTACGGCGGCCAGCGCTTCTTCGAGCGCATGGAAATCAAGGACGCGCTGGCCTACCTGCGCCTCATCGCCAACCGCGACGACGACGCGGCTTTCGAACGCGCGGTCAACACGCCGACGCGCGGCATCGGCGAGCGCACGCTGGACGAAGTGCGGCGCCAGGCGCGCGCGCAGGGCGTGTCGCTGTGGCGTGCGGTCGAGCACGCGCAGGCCGGCGGCGCCATCACCGGCCGCGCCCGCAATGCCCTGCGCGGTTTCGAGCAACTGATCGATACGCTCGCCGCCGAATTGCCCGACATGCAGCTGCACGAACAATTCGACCATGTGCTCGAACGCTCCGGCCTGCGTACGCACTACGCCGCCGAGTCAAAAGGCCAGGTCGATTCGCGCAGCGACAACCTGGACGAACTGGTGTCGGTGGCCAGCCGGTTCGAACGCCGCGACGAAGAAGGCTCGGAAGGCATGAGCGAACTCGTCGCCTTCCTCGCCTACGCCGCGCTCGAAGCCGGCGAGGGCCAGGCCGAAGCCGGCGAAGATGGCGTGCAGCTGATGACCCTGCACAGCGCCAAGGGCCTGGAGTTTCCGCTCGTCTTCCTGGTCGGCATGGAAGAAGGTCTGTTCCCGAGCAACCGCTCGATGGAAGAGAGCGGAAGGCTGGAGGAAGAACGCCGCCTCGCCTACGTCGGCCTGACGCGCGCGCGCGAGAAACTCACGTTGACCTACGCCGAATCGCGGCGCCTGCACGGCATGGAAATGTACGGCACGCCCTCGCGTTTCCTGCGCGAAATTCCGGCCGCCCTGCTCAACGAAGTACGGCCGCGCGTCAACGTCAGCCGCCCCGCCTTCGGCGGGCGTTTCGCCGAAGCGCCGTCGACCGGCGGCATCAAGCTCGGGCAACGCGTGTCGCACGCGCAATTCGGCAGCGGCATCGTCATGGACTGCGAAGGCAGCGGTGCGCATGCGCGCGTGCAGGTTAACTTCGAAGATACCGGCGTGAAGTGGCTGGTGCTGGCCTACGCCAACCTGACCCCGGCGTAGAGCCCGCCGCTGGGTGCGCTGTAGGGTGGGCCTTGGCCCACCCTGCGAAAGTGCACTCTGACCCCGGTTTTTTATTTCGCCAGTTTCGACGCTGCCGCGCGCAGCAGGATGCGCGAGTACAGCTTGTGGAAGACGAGCAAGGCCGCGAACACGAAGCCCATGCGCTTCTCGCCGCTATGTCGATCCGTTTCAGGCACCACGGCCGAACCGAAGTACAGGCGCGTATTCCCATCCTGCAGCGAACGACACATCAACCAGGAACAGGTGCGCCGCCGGAAATCGCGCATCAGCACTTGGTCGGACTCGCGCGCTTCGACCTCCCAGGCGGAGAAATCCTCGCGCTCGCCACGGGCGAGCTGCGCGGCCTGGGCATCGGTCGAAGGTTTCGTGACGATCGCCGCCAGGATCGCACGCTCGAGCTTGAACACCCAGGTCGTATAGAAGGCTTCGACGTACTGCGCCTGCGTCACCGACCGCGGAACCTCGAGCGCGTAACAGTCGGTATAGGCCCCGCGCTCGCGATAGCGCTGCAGCGATGCGTCATCGGGCAATGCCTGGAGGGTTACCGAAGCCATGCGCCATTGTGCGGCATCGCGCGGCGCAAGCGCGCTCAGCCGGCCAGCTTCTCCGGCCCATTCGCCGCCTGCGCCGATTTCATCCGCCGCCACGCCGCCGGCGGCATGCCGTATTCGCGGCGGAAGGCGCGGCTGAAGGCGGTATCGGTCTGGTAGCCGACGTCTTCGGCGATGCGCGCCAGCGGGGCGTTGCCGTGGCAGAGCAGATTGCTCGCCAACATCATCCGCCACTGCGTCAGGTACTGCATCGGCGAGCTGCCGACGAGTTCCTGGAAGCGTTCGGCCAATACCGAACGCGAAGTGCCGGAAACCCGCGCCAGTTCTTCCAGCGTCCACGGATGCGCCGGCTTCTGGTGCAGCGCCGTCAGCGCGGCGCCGACGACGCGGTCCTGCAGGCCGGCCAGCCAGCCGGTGCGTTCATCGCCGCGCTCGTTCATGTACAGGCGCAGCACTTCGATGAAAAGCACCTCGGCCAGTTTCGCCAGTACGCCGGCGCCGCCGGGCCGCGGCGAGCGCGCTTCGGCCAGGGCGTAACGCAGCGAGGACTCCAGCCATTCGCCGGCGTCCGAATCGCGCACGTTCACGCGCACGACTTGCGGCATGCCGGCCAGCAGCAGGCGCGCCAGGCGCTGGTCGCAGGCGAGGTAACCGCAGACGATGCGCGTGCGCGCACCGCCGCCGCCGTAGGCCATCACCCGCGGACGGCGTTGCAGCACCGTGCCAAGCGCTGCGCCGCGCGCCGGCGGCAATCCGGGCTCCGACGCCATGCGATGCGCGTCGCCCTGCGGAAAGATCACCACGTCGCCGGCGACCAAGCGCAGTGGCGGCTCGCCCTTGAGTTCGACGAAACATTCGCCTTCGGTGACCAGATGGAAAATAACCACGCGTTCGGCGCCCGGCTCGAGATAGGGCGCGGCGCTGTCGGCATGCGGCGACTGGTAGCACCAGGGCGCGGTGAACTTCGCATGGATGAAGATCGCACCGACCAGGCGCACGACCCGCAGGACTTCCGACATGGCATCCATCGCGTTCGCCTCAGACGACTTCGATGTCCACCGCCATCGGCGTGCAGCCGATCACGGCATTGGGAACCGGCGACACCAGCAGGCCGTCATCCACCAGTTTGCGCAGGCGTTCCGGCGTCGCGTTGGTCGCGGCGATGCGCACGCGCATCGCCACGTCGCGCGGGCCGGAGTACACCGGCGCGCCATCCTCGTCGGCCAGCGACAGCAGCCCGCGCGTATCGGAACGGCTGGAAACCTGCACGTCGAGATCCGACAGTTCGATGTTTTCCGTCGCCGCCAGCATCACGATGGTCGTCGCGAAACACGAAGCGACGCCGGCGCGGAACAACCAGCCCGGCGTGACGTGCTCGCCGCTGCCGCCGAGTTCCGCCGGCATGTCGGTGAACATCTTCGTGCCGTTGGCGTGATGGGCCTCCACGCGCGTGCCCTGCTGCCAGCGCGCCCGCGCCGGGGCATCGTCGTGCAGGCCGAGATCGGGCCGCCGGGTCAGTACGGTCTCGACTCGTTGCAGGGCTTCGGCGAGGGCAAGATAGGTCATTGGTCATGCTCCGGGTTCGATGCGGACGGCGATTCTGGGCATCCGATTCCCGAGGTCCAAGAGCCAATACGCACAACAGACGCAAACCCGGACGCCGGAGCAAGGATGGCGGACGAATCGTCAACCGCCGGCCGCCGACCGGACGCTCGGGCAATCTCCGGCGACGCGCGGACAGGACTAAGACGGGCCGCGGCGCGGACGATGGCGCACCCTCAACGAACGAAGATCGCCATGAATGCCGTTGCCTCCACCCTCGATTTTTCCGCCATCAAGCAACGCCAGCAGGGCGCCTGGGCCAGCGGCGACTACGCCGTCGTCGGCACCACCTTGCAGATCGTCGGCGAACGCCTCGCCGAAACCTGCGACCTGCGCTGGGACGAGCGCGTGCTCGATGTCGCCGCCGGCAACGGCAATGCCACGCTCGCCGCGGCGCGGCGCGGCTGCCGCGTGATCTCCACCGACTACGTGCCTGCCCTGCTCGACCTCGGCGCCGAACGCGCGAAGGCCGAGCGCCTCAACCTCGAGTTCCGCGTCGCCGACGCCGAGGACCTGCCGTTCGCGGACGGCAGTTTCGACGCGGTCGTCTCCACCTTCGGCGTGATGTTCACGCCCGACCACGAGCGCGCCGCGCAGGAGCTGTTGCGCGTCTGCCGCCCGGGCGGTCGCATCGGCCTGGCGAACTGGACGCCGGAAGGTTTCATCGGCCAGATGTTCAGGGTGCTCGGTCGCCACGTGGCGCCGCCGGCGGGCGTTTCGCCGCCGTCGCTATGGGGTACGCAGAAACACTTGCAGGCGTTGTTCGGCAAAGAGGCGGCGTCGATCTCGCTGGAAAAGCGCCACTTCAATTTCCGTTACCGCTCGGCCGAACACATGATCGAAGTCTTCCGTACCTGGTACGGCCCGGTTCTCAAAGCCTTCGCCACGCTGCCCGGCGATCGCGCCCTGGCGCTGGAGCGCGACCTGAAGGAACTGATGAACAGCCTCAACCTCGCCGGGCGCGACGCGCTGGTACTGCCGAGCGAATACGCCGAAGTCGTCGTGACGCGCCGCTGATGGACGCACGATTGCAGCGGCGCATCCAGCGCTACGGTTGGGACATCGCCGCGCCCGACTACGAACCCTCGTGGCAGGCGCAACTGGCCGTGGCGCAGGACGAGATGCTGGCCTGCGCCGCGCTGCAAGCGGGCGAACGCGTGCTCGACGTCGCCTGCGGCACCGGTCTGGTGACACTGCGCGCTGCGCAGGCCGTCGGGCCGCAGGGCGAAGCGATCGGCACCGACATTTCCGCCGGCATGATCGACATCGCCTGGACGCGGGCGACCGCACAACGCATCGGCAACGTGCGCTTCCAGCGCATGGGCGCCGAGTCGCTGGACTTCCCCGAACGGCGTTTCGATGCGGTGCTCTGCGCCCTCGGCCTGATGTACGTGACGCACCCGGAACAGGCGCTCTACGAAATGCGCCGCATCCTGCGCCCGGGCGGCCGCGTGGCCATCGCGGTCTGGGGCGAGCGCGCGCATTGCGGCTGGTCGCCGGTCTTTCCGATCGTGGATGCCGAAGTCTCCAGCGACGTCTGCCCGCTGTTCTTCAGTCTCGGGCAGGCCGACGCCCTCGCGCGCCTGTGCGCGGACGCCGAGCTACGCGTGCGCGAGCACTACCGCGTCGATACCGTGCTGCACTACGCCGACGGCGATGCGGCCTGCCACGCGGCCTTCGTCGGCGGGCCGGTGGCCCTGGCCTGGTCGCGTTTCGACGCAGACACGCGCCAGCGCGTTCGTCGCAAATACCTCGAACAGATCGAACCCTGGCGCGATGGCGAATCCTATCGCCTGCCCGGCGAATTCGTCATCGTGTCGGCCGAAGCCGCGACGGGTTGACGCGAGTCAGCGCGTCGCGACTTCCTTTCGTTGCGGCAGGCTGGCCGGCCAACCACCGGCCAGCGCCTTGTACAGGTCCACCAGGC
>CAYWHO010000156.1:0-5518 GCA_964458195.1 uncultured Arenimonas sp. | reverse complement strand
CGGCGAAAGGCAACTGCGCGGCGTCGGCGCAGACACGGCGCACGGGACGCCAGAAACGCGTATGTTTCGACACCTCGTGCAGCATGGGCAACGCGAGGTCCATCGCGATCACGTCGGCGCGCGGCCAGCGCTTCTTCATCGCGCCGCTGGCGCGACCCGGGCCGCTGCCAACATCGAGGATGCGCGCGGGCTGCCTGTCTTCGAGATAGTCGAGCTGCTCCAGCAATCGTGTCTCGACTTCGCGTTGCAGCACCGCGGCCTGGGCATAAGCCGGCGCCGCGCGGCCGAAACTGAACTGCAGGCGGCGACGATCGAAGGCGCTCGGGTTCATGCCGGGCATTCCTGTCCGGCGCGGACACGAATCGCCTGCGCTACCTCGTCGGCATGCGTCAGGAAGGGCGCGTGCCCACCGTGCGCGATCTCGACGTAATGCGATTGCGGCGACAGCGCCGCCGCCGCCCGCATCGACGCCGGCGATACCAGGCGATCGCGACGGCCGGCGATCCACAGGCTCGGCATCGACAGCCTGGGCAGATCCTCGCGCAGATCGGTGGATTGCAACAGGTCGAGGCCATCGCACAGCGCAGACCGCGGCGGCTCGCCGCGCGCGAACACCTGGTCGCGCAGCAGGCGCAATTCCTCGCGCATGTGGTCGGAACCCTGCGCTTCGAGCATCAGGAAGCGGTCGAGCGTTCCGCGGTAATCCGCCGCGAGGTCTCGCGCGAAGCCTTCGAAAATCGCCGCCGGCATGCCCTGCGACCAATCCTCGCCTTTCACGAAACGCGGATTGGCGCAGAGCATCACCAGGCCGCGCACGGCCGCGGGCCGCGACTGCGCTGCGTGCAATGCGACAAGACCACCGAGCGACCAGCCCAGCCACCATGCGGACGGAATGCGGTCGGCAATCGCATCGACGATCGCGCCGAGCTGCAGCGGTACTTCGCTGTCGCGGTTATGGCCATGCCCGGGCAAGTCCACCAGATGCAGGGTGAAACGCTCGGCGAGCCGCGAAGACAGCGGCGCGAACAGGCCCGAATGCATCGCCCAGCCATGCAGCATCACCAGCGCGGGGCCGGTGCCGAGGGTTTCGATGGAGAGCTTCAAGGCGCGGGACAACGCATGCGGCGAACGTCGCGGAATTATCGCATGCGCCCGCGGCTCAGGCGGTCACCGGCGTCGGCGCGCAAACGCGCGCCAGCGCCGCGACCAGGGCATCGACGTCCTGTTCGCTGTGCATCGAACTGAGGGTGATGCGCAGCCGGGCCTGGCCATCCGGCACGGTCGGCGGACGAATCGCACCGACCAGGAAACCCAACGCTTCCATGCCGCGTGAGGCGGCGAGCGCGCGCTCGTTGTCGCCCAGCACCAGCGGCTGGATCGGCGTATACGATTCCTGGATCGGCAGTCCGGCGCGCACGGCGCCACGACGGAAACGCGCGACCAGCGAGGCGAGCTTGGCGCGGCGCCAGGACTCGTTGCGCAACAGTTTCAGCGAGGCCCGCATCGCCGCGGCCATCGCCGGCGCCGGCGCGGTGGTGTACAGATAGGGGCGTGCGGTTTCGGCGATATGGCCGATCAGCGCCTCGCTGCCGAGCAGCATCGCGCCCTGGCCGCCGAAGGCCTTGCCGAAAGGCAACACGAGCAGCGGCACTTCCTTCGCCGTCAGGCCGGCGACCGCGGTGCTGCCGCGGCCCTGCGGCCCGAGCACACCGACGCCGTGCGCGTCGTCGACGTAGAACAAGGCATCCTGCGAGCGCGCGAGCAGGGCGAGATCGCGCAGCGGCGCCAGGTCGCCGTCCATGCTGAAGACCGCATCGGTCGCCAGCATCGCGGCGCCTTCGCGTTCGCTCAGCAGCTGGCGCATCGCCGCTTCGATATCGAGGTGCGGGTAACGCTTGAGTTCGCAGAAGGCCAGGCGCGCGCCGTCGAGCAGGCAAGCGTGGTTGAGTTTGTCCTGTACGCAGACATCGCCCGGTTCCAGCAGCGATTGCATCACCGCCAGGTTGGCGAGATAGCCGCTGCCGAAGAACAGGCCGCGTTCGTAACCCATCCACTCGGCGCATTCGCGCTCGAGCGCGGCATGTTCGAACTGGTAGCCGCTGACCAGGGCCGAAGCGCCGCTGCCGACGCCCTGCCAGGCCGCGCTTTCCTGCAGCGCGCTGATCACATCGAGATGCTGCGACAGGCCGAGATAATCGTTGCTGCAGAAATTCACCAGCTCGCGGCCATCGAGCTTGACCTTCATGCCTTCGCGCGCCTCGATCAACCGGCGCGTACGCAGCAAGCCTTTCGCCGCGCGTTCGGCGCGGGCGGCATTCACTCGGTCGAGCAGGCGGGGACGGGAGGCCATCGCAGGAGTCTACGCGGCGCAGCTGGAAGGATGTGCGTGCTCGATCACATCGGCATGCACCGTACGGCTGACCTCCTCGACCGGCATCGGCACCAGGCCCAGGCGTACGAACAGGGCCTGGTCGGCCTCGACATCCGGATTGCCGGTGGTCAGCAGCTTCTCGCCGTAGAAGATCGAATTGGCACCGGCGAGGAAACACAGGGCCTGCAGCTCCTCGCTCATCTCGGCGCGACCGGCCGACAGGCGCACCATGGACTGCGGCATCAGCAGGCGGGCGACGGCGACGGTGCGGACGAATTCGAAAGGATCGAGCAGGGCGGTACCGTGCAGCGGCGTGCCCTCCACCTGAACCAGGCGATTGATAGGCACCGAGCCCGGGTGCTCGGGCAGGTTGGCCAGGGTCTGCAACAGGCCGGCGCGTTGTTCGCGCGATTCGCCCATGCCGACGATACCGCCACAGCAGGTCTTGAGACCGGCCTGGCGCACGTGGGCCAGGGTGTCGAGGCGGTCCTGGTATTCGCGCGTATGGATGATCTCGCCGTAGAAGTCCGGCGCGGTGTCGAGATTGTGGTTGTAATAGTCCAGGCCGGCCGCCTTCAGGGTGTCGGCCTGCTTGCCGTCGAGCATGCCCAAGGTCGCGCAGGCTTCCAGGCCCAGGGCCTTCACCGCGCTGACCATCTCGGCCACCTGGGCCACGTCCTTGTCCTTCGGCGAACGCCAGGCCGCGCCCATGCAAAAGCGCGTGGCACCGGCCTCTTTCGCGTGCTTCGCCTTCGCCACGACCTCATCGACCGTCAAGAGCTTGTGCGCCTTCAGGCCGGTGTTGAAGCGCGCGCTCTGCGGGCAGTACGCGCAGTCTTCCGGGCAGCCGCCGGTCTTGATCGACAGCAGGGTCGAGACCTGCACTTCGCGCGGATCGAAATGCTCGCGATGCGTTTCGGCCGCGCGGAGCATCAGCTCCGGGAAGGGCAAGGCCATCATGGCCAGCACTTCGTCCCGGGACCAGTCATGACGGATGACGGCAGGCATGGGAAACGTCCGACAGCGCCCGGGGCGCGAGACGGGCAGTCTGGTCAGCATGCTATGGCCTGTCAACCGCAGCTGGTTCGAAAAAGTGGACGGCTGCCTGCGCCGGGCCGCGAACGGGGTGTTCGCGGGCGTCTGCGTCGTCTGCGGCGAAGCGGCCGATCCGGCGCTCGGGCTCTGCGACGGCTGCGAGGCGGCCCTGCCCTGGAACCGGCCCTGTTGCGCGCGCTGCGCCCTGCCGCTCGGCGCCGGCGCCGTGCTCTGCGGCGATTGCCTGCGCGATCCGCCGCCGTTCTGGTCCACGCAGGCCGTCTGGCGTTACGCCTTCCCCTTGGACCGCCTGCTGCCGCGCTTCAAATTCCACGACGATCTCGCCGCCGGCGCCGTCATTGCCCGCGGCATGGCCGAGGCCCTGCGCGAAGCGCCGCGCCCGGAGGCCATCGTGCCCGTGCCCCTGCATCGGCAGCGCTTGCGCGAACGCGGTTACGACCAGGCGCTGGAGCTGGCGAAGATCGTCGCCCGGCGGCTCGGGCTTCCCCTGCTCGCCGACGGCTTGCGCCGCGTGGCGCCCACGAAAGCGCAAACCGGACTCGATGCCATCGCGCGCCGGCGCAACCTGCGCGGTGCGTTCGAGGCGCGCGTACTGCGCCCGTGGCCGCGGCATGTCGCCTTGATCGACGACGTGATGACGACCGGCGCGACCCTGCGCGAAGCGACGCGCGCCTTGCCCGGCGCCGGCGTCGAACGCGTGGACGTCTGGGTGGCGGCGCGGGTGGAGTGAAACCTACCGCCGCACCACCGTCGCCACGGCGATGCCGAGGAAGACGCAGAGGCCGACCCAGTTGTTGTTGAGGAAGGCGGCGAAACAATGCTCGCGCCGGCGGCTGCGTCCGATCGAGAACTGGTAGGCGATGAACCCGGCGGCGACGGCCAAACCGACGTAGTAGATGAAGCCCAGTTGCGCGCGCTGGCCGAGCAGATACATCGCGATCAGGAAACCGCCATACAGCACGCCGAGCGCGGTGAGGTCCAGGTCGCCGAACAGGATCGCGGTGGATTTCGCGCCGACGCGGCGATCGTCCTCGCGATCGACCATCGCGTACCAGGTGTCGTAACCGGTGGTCCACAACAGGTTGCCGAGGAAGAGCAGCCAGGCGATCTCCGGTACGGTGCTCTGCACAGCGGCGAAGGCCATCGGAATGCCCCAGCCGAAGGCCAGGCCGAGATAGACCTGCGGCAAATAGGTATAGCGCTTGAGGTAGGGATAACTCGCGGCGAGGAAGGCGCCGCCGACGCTCAGCCAGATCGTCAACCGATTCGTCAGACAGACCAGGGCGAACGCGACCAGCATCATGCCGACGAACAACCACAAGGCTTCTCGCGAAGATACGAGCCCGCTCGCCAAGGGCCTCTGCTTCGTGCGCTCGACCTGCGGATCGAGCCAGCGGTCGGCGTAGTCGTTGATCACGCAGCCGGCCGAGCGGGTCAGCCAGACACCCAGCGTGAAGACCACGAAGGTGCCGAGCGGCGGCCAGCCGCCGGCGGCCAGCCAGAGCGCCCACCAGGTCGGCCAGAGCAGGAGCAGCCAGCCGATCGGGCGGTCGCCGCGGATCAGCAGCCAGTAGCGCGGCAGGCGCTCGCGCCAGTGCGGCGGCAGGGCATCGAGCAGGGAGGATCGCGTGGGAGACATGCGCCTAGGTTAACAAGCACCCACCCCTTCCGGCACTTGAGTCGCCGCCTTGCCGACCGCATCTTGGACCCGTCTGCAAGGAGGATTGTCGATGAGCGAAGGTCAGGGTTCCACCGGTAACGTCATCGCCGCGTTGTGCAGCCTGTTCGTTCCGGGGCTGGGCCAGCTGGTGCAGGGACGGATCCTCTGGGCGATCTTCTGGTTCGTCTTCGCCGGCGTGGCCTTCGGCCTGACCTGGCTGTTCACCCTGAGCATCTTCCCCTTCGGCGGCTTCGTCGTCAGCGTGCTGTCCTGCATCCACGCGGCGGTTTACAAGCGCGGCTAGGGCCGGAATGCTGCCTCTGGTACACTGCGCGCCCGGTGGAAGTCGGCTGAGCCGACACGACCGCCGAACGCAAAGCGCCCGTAGCTCAGCCGGATAGAGTAGTGGCTTCCGAAGCCATTGGTCGGGG
>CAYWHO010000155.1:0-5548 GCA_964458195.1 uncultured Arenimonas sp. | reverse complement strand
GCATCCTGCGCGACGCCAAGCTCTACGCCATCGGCGCCGGCACCAACGAGATCCGCCGCATGCTGATCGGCCGCGAGCTGTTCGCCGGCAACGGCTGAGCCGCCCCGGGGACCGCCCCGTCCTCCGGCGAAGAATTCGCGACGCGGGGCAGATTTTCCCGCCCGGCTTTGGCTAGACTCCAAGGCGAGCCGTTGACTACGGAACGCCCATGGATTTCCTCGCCGCCTCGCCCGCCGCGCTTCCCGCCTGGAAAGTCCTGCTCGTCGACGACGAGCCGGAGATCCACGAAGTCACGCGGCTGGTGCTGAGCGGTTTCCGTTTCGAGGACCGCCCGCTGCAGATCCTCTCGGCCGAAAGCGCCGCCGAAGCGCGCGAGATGCTGGCCAGCCACGACGACCTCGCGGTGGTGCTGCTCGACGTGGTGATGGAAACCGACCAGGCCGGCCTGGAACTGGTGCGCTACATCCGCAACGACCTGGGCAATCGCAACGTGCGCATCGTGCTGCGTACCGGCCAGCCCGGCCAGGCGCCGGAACACGAGGTCATCACCCGTTACGACATCAACGACTACAAGGAAAAGACCGAGCTGACGGCGCAAAAGCTGGCGACGACGATGTTCGCGTCCCTGCGCGCCTACCGCGACATCATGACGATCGAAGCGAACCGCCGCGGCCTCGAACGCGTCATCTCGGCCTCGGCGCACATCTTCTCGCATGAGAATCCGGCGGAGTTCGCCTCGGCGGTGCTGTCGCAGCTCACCGGTCTGGTCGGATTGGAACGCGGGGCCCTGTACTGCAAGGTCTCCGGCGATTTCGCCGAAGCCCCGGGCAATCTCGTGGTGGCGGCGGCCACCGGCGATTTTTCCCGCTTCGTCGACCACCCGGCCGGCGAGGAACTGCCGGCGCACATGCTGGACACGCTGAGCGCGGCGCTGGACAAGAAGCAGCACCAGTTCCGGAAGGACCACTACGTGCTGCACTTCACCGACAGCCAGCGGAGCGAAAGCCTGCTCTACGTCGGCGAAACTTGGGACTTGTCCGACCTCGACTATCGCCTGGTCGAAGTGTTCTGCACCAACGTCTCCATCGCGTTCGAGAACCTGCACCTCAACCAGGATCTGCTGGAAGCGCAGCGCGAGATGATCATCGTGCTGGCCGGCGCGGCCGAATCGCGATCGCAGGAAACCGCGGCGCATGTGCGCCGGGTCGGCGAGCTGGCCGCCTTCCTCGCCCGCCTCAGCGGCCTCGACGCCAGCCAGTGCGAACAGCTGCGTTACGCCGCGCCCCTGCACGACATCGGCAAGATCGGCATTCCGGACGCGGTCCTGAACAAGCCGGGCGCGCACGACGCCGAAGAGGCGCGCGTCATGCGAGGCCATGCCGAGATCGGGCATCGCATGCTGGCGCTGTCGCGCCGCGGCATCCTGAAACTCGCCGCCGAAATCGCCCTGACCCATCACGAGAACTGGGACGGCAGCGGTTACCCACGTGGCCTGGCCGGCGATGCCATCCCGTTGCCGGGCCGCATCACCATGCTGGCCGACGTGTTCGACGCGCTCGGCAGCCGGCGTTGCTACAAGGAAGCCTGGGACGAGGCGCGCATCCGCGAATTCATCGCCGCGCAAAGCGGCATCAAGTTCGACCCGGCGCTGGTGCAGCATTTGTTCGACAACTGGCACGAAGCGCAGGCGATCCGGGCGCAGATGCCGGATTGAGGCGGGTTTAGGTCGTAGGCTGGGCTGGCAAGCCCAGCAGTTTTCGGTTTTCGGTTTTCGGTACTGTATTTTCGGGCGGTTGATGCCTTTGCTACGCCCACCTATTGCCGTTGTAGGAGCGGCGCAAGCCGCGATCCTCCCCCGCCGGCCTACGAATTGACGGGCGACACGGGAAAGCGCAGCTCGAAACGCACGCCTTTGCCGGGGGTGCTCTCGCATTGCAGGCTGCCACCCAGCAGGTTGGTCGCCAGGTTCCAGACGATATGCATGCCGAGGCCCGATCCGCCTTCGCCGCGGCGCGTGGTGAAGAAGGGTTCGAAGACCCGTCGGCACGTTTCCTCATCCATCCCGACGCCGTTGTCGCGATAGACGATGACGATCTCGTCGCCCTCGCGCCGCGCCAGCAGCCGGATCAGGCCATCATTGCGCTCGCGGAAACCGTGCAGCAGCGAGTTCATCACCAGGTTCGCCACGATCTGGTAGATCGCGCCCGGATAGGTGTCCACGACCAGGCCCGTCGGGCATTCGACCTCCATCCGGTGCGAGCTCTTCTTCATCGCCGGCAGGAGCGAAGTCTGCACTTCCTGCAGATAGACGCCGAGATCGATGCGCCGGCGTTCTTCGCTGGACTGGTCCACCGCTACCTGCTTGAAGCTGCGCACGAGCTTGTCGGCCCGCATCAGGTTGCGCAGGATCAGTTGCGCGCTCTCCGTGGCCATCTGGCGGAACTGGTCAAGGCTTTCCCGGCTGAGGCTGCCGTCCTCGATCTGCTGACCGAGCCGGCGCGTCTCCTGCTCGAGATGCGAGGCCGCGGTGACGCCGATGCCGAGCGGCGTGTTGATCTCGTGCGCGACGCCGGCCACCAGCCCGCCGAGCGCGGCCATCTTTTCCGAATGCACGAGCTGGTCCTGCGCCTGCTGCAACTCGACGATGGCATCCTGCAGTTCGCGGTTGCTGCGATCCAGGGCTTCGGTACGTTGTTCGACCCGCGATTCGAGTTCGTGGTTGAGTTCGTCGAGCTCGAGCTCGTGGTTCTTGAATTCGGTGACGTCGCTGGTGGTGCCCACCATGCGCAGGGCCTGGCCGTCGTTCTGGCGCTCGACCACGCGGCCGCGCGAGCGCAGCCAGCGCCATTGGCCGGCCAGGTCCGGCGCGCGATAGACGATGTCGAAAAACTCCGTCTCGCCCTTGAAATGCTGGACCATGGCCTGGTTGAAAGCGTCGCGGTCGTCGGGATGCACGAGGGCACGCATCGCGCTGGCGCGCGTGACCAGGTCGTGGCTCGAGGCCTGCAGGTGCTTGAGCGGGTTCGACCGGCTCAGCGTGTCGGCGGCCAGGTCCATTTCCCAGAGTTCGTCGCCGGTGCTCCACAGCACCAGCTTGAGGCGGAGGCTGCTGTGCTCGTGATCGGCGGCCTGGCGCGCGCGTTCGCGCTGCCGGCCGACCCAGAGGCCGACGACGGTGGCGACGAGCAGGAGCACGACCGCGACCCAGGCGGGAATCATCCTTCCTCCGTCGGCGCCGTCGGGCGCGCCCCCGACTCAGGCTAGGCGCTGGGCACGCGCCTGACAAGCGAAGCGAGCGAAATCCGACAGCCGAATCCGCCACTGCGGCGCGCTTGGACCACCCCGCTCGCGGGCGCATAATATCGGGCTTCGCATCTCTGGAGTCGCCATGTCTTCCGTCGTCATCGTCGGCGCACGCCGCACCGCTTTGGGTTCCCTGCTCGGCCAGTTCACCGGCGTTCCGACCACCACGCTCGGCGCGACCGCGATCAAGGCCGCCCTGGAGCAGTCCGGTCTGGAAGCCGACGAGGTTTCCGAAGTCATCATGGGCTGCGTGCTGCCCGCCGGCCTCGGCCAGGCGCCGGCGCGCCAGGCGGCGATCGCGGCCGGGCTGAAGATGTCCTCCGGCGCCACGACCATCAACAAGGTCTGCGGTTCGGGCATGAAGGCCGTGATGCTGGGGCACGACCTGATCGTCGCCGGTTCGGCGAAAGTCGTCGTCGCCGGCGGCATGGAGTCAATGACGAACGCGCCGCACCTGCTCAATGGTTCGCGCACCGGCATCCGCTACGGCAGCACCGAGATGCTCGATCACATGGCCTGGGACGGCCTGACCAACCCGTACGACAAGCAGCCGATGGGCGTGTTCGGCGAACTGTGCGTCGGCAAGTACCAGTTCAGCCGCGAAGAGCAGGACGCCTTCGCCGCCGAATCGGTACGCCGCGCGCTGGCCGCGCAGGCCGAAGGCGCCTTCGCCGAAGAGATCGCGCCGGTCACCGTTGCCGGCCGCAAGGGCGAAGTGATCGTGGATACCGACGAACAGCCGGGCCGTTGCGATATCGCCAAGATCCCGACGCTGAAGCCGGCCTTCAAGAAAGACGGCACGATCACCGCGGCCAGCTCGTCGAGCATCAACGACGGCGCCGCCGCCCTGGTGCTGATGACGGCCGAACATGCCGAGAAGCGCGGTCTGGAACCGCTGGCGCGCATCGTCGCGCACAGCACGCATTCGCAGGCGCCGGAATGGTTCACCACCGCGCCGGTGGGCGCGATCGAAAAGGTGCTGGCCAAGGCCGGCTGGGAAGTCGGCGAGGTGGATCTGTTCGAGGTCAACGAAGCTTTCGCGACGGTCGCGATGGCGCCGATGCGCGAACTGGGCATTCCGCACGCCCAGCTCAACGTGCACGGCGGAGCCTGCGCCCTCGGCCACCCCATCGGTGCCAGCGGGGCGCGCCTGATCGTCACCCTGATCCACGCCCTGAAGCGTCGTGGCGGCAAGCGCGGCGTGGCCGCCCTGTGCATCGGCGGCGGCGAGGCCACGGCCATCGCGATCGAGCTCGCCTGAACGCCGGCTTGCGGGGTCGAAGCGAATGCTTGACTCCGGCCATAGACTTGTCATCATATCCGGCACGTGCGCCCTACGCGCACGTTTTGTTATTAACAAACGTTAACGTCTAGACGAGGAAATACCCCATGTCCCTGAACAAGACCCTGCTCGCCCTGGCCCTGGGCCTGGCCCTGACCGCCTGCTCGCAGCAGGCCGACCAGGCTGCCGACCAGGCTGCCGACGCCGCTGCCACCGCTTCGGACGCCGCTGCTGACGCCACCGCCGCTGCCAACGACGCCGCCGCTGCTGCCACCGACGCCGCCGCCACCGCGACCGACGCCGCTGCTGACGCCGCTGCCGCCACGACCGACGCCGCTGCCGACGCCGCTGCTGCTGCCGACACGGCCGCTGCCGCTGCGACCGACGCTGCCGCCGCTGCTACCGACGCTGCTGCCACCGCGTCCGACGCCGCTGCTCCGGCTGCCGAAGGCGAGAAGAAGTAATCTCGCTTCGACCTCTGGTCGATCGAAAGCCGCCGACGCAAGTCGGCGGCTTTTTTCTTGCTCGGGCTGTCGGGCCCGCCGCGTCGCTGCCTTACACTGTTGCGATTCCGGTCGAGTTCCCGCCATGCCCGTACTGTCTTCCCTGGTCGATCCCCGCAGCCCTGAATTCCTGGACAACGCCACGCATCTGCGCGAGCAGGTCGCGGCGCTCGATCGCAAGCTCGAACAGGCCAGCCTCGGCGGCGGCGAGAAGGCGCGCACCAAGCACACCGAACGCGGCAAGCTGCTGCCGCGCGAACGCATCAGTGCCCTGCTCGACCCCGGCTCGCCCTTCCTGGAACTCTCGCCCCTGGCAGCCGACGGCATGTACGAAGACCAGGCGCCGGGCGCGGGTATGGTCGCCGGCATCGGCCGCGTGCACGGACAGGAAGTGGTCGTGGTGGCCAACGATGCCAATGGAGCCGGTCATGCCAAAGCACTTCTCGGCCCCGGTCTTTTC
>CAYWHO010000154.1:0-5575 GCA_964458195.1 uncultured Arenimonas sp. | reverse complement strand
CATGCCCTGCGTTCTACGCGGGCTGCCGAGCCCGCCACGGCGATATTGTGCCGGATTCGAAACTCCATTCGTTTCCAGCACAGTCCGTTACCCCGGTGCGCCAGCGCTTGCCATGCCCCCCGTTCCCGGCGCATCATGCATTGCACTTGCAATGCACAAAATCAAGCCCATGAAGACAGCGACCATCCCGCCGCTTCGCGTCGCGCCGGAACTCCGGCAAGCCGCCGAAGAATCCCTACACGAAGGCGAGACCTTGTCCGCTTTCGTCGAGGCCGCCCTGCGTGCGCAAATCGAGCAGCGACGTCTGCAGGGCGAGTTCATCGCGCGCGGCCTGGCGGCACGCGACCAGGCTCGGCGGACCGGTCGTTACGTCGCCGCCGATGCGATCCTCGCTCGCCTGCAGACACAACTCGACAAGGCCCGGAAGAAGAAGCGATGAGCTTTCGTGTCCGCTTCACGGAAATCGCACGCGACGACCTGGAGCGCCTTTACGAATTCCTGCTGCTACAGAGCAACGACGACTGGCGGGCCGCGGAATCGGCGCTCGAATCGATCCGCCGCGGCGTAGCCCTGCTCGAATCCTCTCCCTTCGCCTGCCGACCGGCCACGGGCGGAAATCCACTTATACGCGAACTACTCATCGGCTTCGGCGCCACCGGCTACGTCGCCTTGTTCGAAATCGAGGACGCGCACACCGTCACGGTGCTGGCGGTGCGGCATCAGCGGGAGGACGACTACCGCTGAGCGAAAATCCCTCGTCCATTCAACCCGCCTCGGGGTCCGCGCGGCGAATGCCGCCGCGACGCGCGCGGCGCGACTTCAGGTCTTCGGCACGCCGACGCGATCGCGTCGCGTCGTCCGTTCCGAGCGCCGCCATACCGTGAATGCTTCGCAGATCGTCGTGCCCGCAATAGCGATATCTTGCCGGAATGGGCGCTCCCTCAGCGGCTGTCGCGCGGCTGGGCGATGATGATCGCGTTCGCGATCGCGTTGGCATACGCCAGCCACTCCAGCGTGTACTTTCGCCGCCAGCCCTGCTCGAGCGATTCGCTGGGGGCACAGCCTGGACACCACACCAGCGTGTTGAACTCGCCAGGGCCACAGCCACCGCGCACACGACATCCGACCATCAACACCGCCAAGTGCTGGGCGTCCAGACGATCCTCCAGGCTACGGATCGATGCCGGCGCGGAAACATTGGCCGCGGCCGGCAGCATCTTGCCCTGCGCCGCCAGATACCACGACGCGCGCTCGAGCGCCGCCGGCGACGCCCATTGCCGACCCAAACGTTCGGCGATGGCCAGGTCCATGGGGTTCACGCTCTCCTGGTCGAAATCCAGAACCAACGACTGTGCGACCGGATCTTCTGCGTCGAGCGCAGCAAGCCGCTCCGTGATCGCTTGTGACGTAAGCGAAGGATCGTCGCAGAACCGGCCCATGGCATGGCGGCGATACTCGACGCGCCGCCGGCCTTCGGGCGTTTGCATCTGCTGCCGCTCCGTCGTCGACCACCACCTGGACTGGACGGCCCATGTCTCGCAAAAGGCCAGCGCGCGTTGAAGCTCGACCAAGGCCTGCCCACGAAACCGCGAGGCGGCGCGGGCTCGCTTCGCAAGTTCGGAGAGCGTGCGGACCCCACGCAACCCGGACACCGCGAGCACGGCCTTGCGGCCGGCGAGCAGGTTCGCCGTTTCGGACGGCGAAGGCTTGGATGTTCGTGCGCCGTGATCCGACGGTACCGATGCCGGCAGGAAACTCGGTTCTGGGCGGGCGATGTCGCGGGACCAGAACAAAATCGCACCAAGGCACAACAGCAGCAGCACCGCCAAGGCCAACCGCCGGCGACTGCTCGCGCGCCCGGATGCCGCATCACCAGACAGGAGACTCATGTCGCCATGCTAGCGGCAAACTTCGCGACGCGCATCGCGGGTATCGCGTCGGCAGCATCCAAGCCGGAAGATCAGGAACGCTTCAAAAATTTCCGCTGACAAAGGAACGACGGCGCCGGTCGGCCGCAAACGCGGCACTCGCGACAATCCGCCACGGCCTGGTGCGGCCAACTGTTCGCCCTTCGCCTGCTGGTCACACCAGGAAAAATCGCGGCCGCGTAGAAATGCGCCGGCGTTCGCGTGACGTCGGCGCAGGTGAACCCGCCCACCAGCTCGGCTCAACCCGCCTCGGGGTCCGCGCGGCGAATGCCGCCGCGACGCGCCCTGCGCGACTCCAGGTTTTCGGCACGCTGACGCGATTGCGCGGCGGCGCTTTCGCGGCCCTGCAGGCGATAGGTCTCGGCCAGGCCGTGATGGAAGGCCGGTTCGTCCGGCATCAGGCGGATCGCGCGGCGGTAGCGCTTGATGGCATCGTCATAGGCGCCCGCCTCGACCAGCTTGCGCGCGAGCAGGAACTGCGTGAATGCATCCTGGTCCTGCGCCCGTTCGAGCCGGGCTTCGAACAGCTTTCGCTGCGTCTCCGAACCGCCGGTGCGATACAGCAAGACCAGATTGGTCAGCGCCCCCAAATGGTTTCGGCGCAGCGCCAAGGCCCGAAGATAGGCCTGCTCCGCTGCTTCCGGCTGACCGGCGCGCCCGTGGATCACGCCGGCGTTGTTCCAGATCATCGCGCTGGCCGGATCCAGCGCCAGCGCCGATGCGATCAAGGGCGTCGCGCTTCCGACATCGCCCTGCAACAGGAGCTCCACCGCCTCGTTGTTGCGCAGCAGGGCCACCGCCTGGGCATCGCCGATCCTGCGCGGCGGATGCCCGGCCAGCACCGCGCGCCAGCCGACATCGACCGTGTACTCGCGGCCGTCGATCAACACACCGGCGTTCACATGCGTGGCCCGGAACAGGGTATCGCCCACCACCTCCACCGCCAGCGCCTGCTCGGTGGCCTGCGCAAACGCCTCCAGACCCTGCAGGCGCGCCATCGCGACGAACATCAGCGTGAACGACAGGCAGTTCACCTGACGCGTGGCGTAAGCCTCGTCCAAGCCCAGCGTCGGCTGCTCGCGATAGCGCAGGGCCAGGCCATCGTCGGCGATCATGAAATCCAGCAGGCGCTGCACGCGTTCGGCATCGGACAGGCCGGGCGTAGACAGGCGCGCCGCCAATTGCTCGCGCAAGGGCAATGGCAAGGTCAGCGCAGCTTCGACCTGTGCACGCACCGCAGCACCCCGAGCCGGCACGGTCGCCCAAGCGACTGTTGACCACAGGCCGACCAGCAACAGCAAGAACAGCCGCCGCATCACGCCTTCCTGCGGGCGGGCGCCCGCGTCGAGGACCCGTCGTCAGTATGCGCGCAGCGCCTGGAAATCTTCCATCTGGCGCAAACTTGGCCGGCGCTGCCGACGCTGCGACCGCGACGTTTGCCAGCGGCGCACGATGTTCGATCGCTGCGACGCTGAATCCGATCAGGCGACGAGAAGCGCGCCGGCAGTACCGCTAGAATCGCGGGATGTCGACCCGTCGAAAGAACCCCCGTTCCGAAACTCCTTTCCTGTGGATTCCCGGCCAGGGCCTGGACGCCGAAAGCGTCCTGCGGATGCGCGAGCAGTTTCGGCGGCCGCGGGCGCCCATGGGCGAAGCCTGGTTCATGGGCGAAGAGCGCCACATATTCGAGGAACTTCTCGGCGATCTTGACGCACTCGATCTCGAGCAGCTGCGCCGTCCGCTGGAAGAGATCACGTCCGGAAATTCCAGTTTCGGGCCCATGGACGAATGGACGCACTGGTATCGCTACTTGCTGGCCCAGCTCGTCACCCGCCACGCCGAAAACTCTTTCGACAGCTTGTACCAGCACCTCGTCGCCGCCTTCATTGCCTTGCATCCACGCGGTATAGACGGACCCTACGCAGGTTTCGCCGATGACGCGATGCAGACGTTGGGGCGTTGCCTGATGGATCCGTCGCGTTGGACGGACGGTCGGCTCGCGACATCGGCACCCGAGGATCCGCGCTCGGGCGGGCGAGCCGAAGCCCTCGAATGGAGCGTGGCCTGCGGGGACTTCTCCGCCGGCATGTTCTTCTGCGCGGCGTACCTGCCAGAGGAGGAATTGCCGGCCTGGCTCGATTCGGCGTTCGCGATCGATTGCCCCTTGTGGATCACGCAGCTCTTCGTCTGGCTGCTAGGCACCTATCCCATCCTCTCAGGGCAAATGCAGCAGATAGGCGACCTCGAATTCGACCCCGCGACGCACGTCGCATGGCTCGGCTCGAACTTCCTGGAGGGAGATTTCTCCGGGATCTACGCACCGGAGCCCACACCCATTCCCATATTCTCACCGGCCCGGCGCAACGCGATACTGGCCGCAGTGGGCAGGAACGTCACCGAAGCGCGCTACTTCGCCTGGCTGGATGCGATCAAGCCGTACGAGTATCTGGAATGCGAGCTCGCCGACAAGCCGAGCCGGTTCGCGGAGGTCTTCCACATCGCCTAGAAGCGCTGCAAGTGAACCTGACCCGGTTTTTTCGGTTTTTTGACCCGGTTTTTGTTCCGTAGGCGATGGCACAGGCACTGCAGCGGCGGACAGCGTTAGTCGTTTCAACAGCGAATTGCCTCTGGATCCATCAGAAAACGGCGAAACACCATACCCTTCTTCTTGGATGCTTGCCAGTCGGCGGCGAACAGTTCGGAACAGAACAAGCAGAAACTGGGGTCCTGAGGAACCACAAAAAGGCCTGACCCATCCCAACGCGATTCGTCAAACGCTGGCCGTTGGATCACGCCGATCTTTCCGGGCGATTTTCCGACAGGCGTCGATGCAATCGATTTCGAAAGGTCGAGGCAATCCACAAAGTTCGTGACCCAGACTTGGTGAAATGTCTCCGACGCACGGCCCACTATCTTCACCGGGATCGTTAGCAAGTTGCCGCGCGCCGCGCGCTGGAACATGTCCAGTGCGTCGTCACGCACGAAAAAGCCATAGGCACTCTTGTGAAAACTTCCGAGCTTCTTTGGCTTTGTCGGCGGGTCTCCCAAGTATTCGGCGACAACTATTTCTCGCTTACGCGAGTGCGCCGGGATTCGCAGATCGCTAATCTCTCCATCCGTCTGCTCAGGCCAGTAACCAGCGAAGTCCTGCCGTGGTCCGATGTCATAAAATTTCACAGATTGCCTCGAGCGTTCAAGAACATCTCTCCACTCACAAGTTCCTGTCGAATGCGGCTCAGCGCGTTGACGACGCCAGTCTCGGTCGTTTCTTCGCTGAGCTCTCTTAGAACATACTCCTCGTACTCGCGGACGTGTTTGCCGCAGTGGACTGCAAGCCCCGCCAAGCCTGTCGAACCCTTTGCTCCACAGCCCGGCAGAAAAACACCGTTCAAAGGCGAGTTTACGTCGATCCTGAACTTGCGCAGGATATCCATTGCCGCCTTGCCCTGCGGGTATGCCTCACCCACGATGTGATGTGCTTGCCAGCCGGGCGGCTTAATCGTACCAACTTTCGCCATGACCGCCTCCATGTTCCGTGTCAGTACTGCGCTGCTGCGCGCAAGGCCTTGCTCCAAAGGAACAATGAATGTGCGGCTAAAGAGGCCGAGCATGCCCCATGAACTCGTCATTCTCACAGTGCACGACAC
>CAYWHO010000153.1:0-5576 GCA_964458195.1 uncultured Arenimonas sp. | reverse complement strand
CCGCTATTGGGCCGCCGCGAACTCCAGCAAGGCCTTCGCCGTCTCCCGCGGCTTCGCCATCATCGGCATATGACCGCAGCCGTCGAACAGCACGGTGCGGCTGTCGGGCAGGCCGGCCTGGAAGATCGGCACCGAGCTGACGTCGATCACGCGGTCGTCGCGGCACCACAGCAACAGCACCGGTGCGGTGATCTGCGACAGTTCGCCCTGAAGTTGCGTCGCCTGCGGGCCGCGGCCGATGTGGTCGAGCACCGATTGTTCGAACGCGGCGTCGGCGCGACGCCTGCGCACCAGGGCCTCATCGGCCGGCCATGGCACGAAGGGCGGATCGGTGAAGACGATGCCGAGATAACGATGCAGTTCCGCGCGCGAAGTGACTTCGAACGGATTCTGTCCGGCCAGCACTTCGCGCCCGAACTGGTTTTCGTTGAAACGCACGCCGGCCGACGACATCAGCACGAGGCGATCGGCGATATCGGGCTGCCGCGCGGCGAGCAGGCCGACGATCTGTCCGCCCATCGAATGCCCGACCAGCAGCGCGGGTTTGCCCGGCAGCTTCGCGAGGAATTCCTGCAAGCGCGCTGCCTGCGCGAGCGGGCCGTAATCGGCGCCGACCTGGCGTTCGCTTTCGCCCCAACCGGGCAGGTCCGGCGCGATCACGCGATGCGTCTTCGCCAACTCGCGCATCATCGGCAGCCAGTTTTCCTTGCTGCCGGTGAAGCCGTGCACCAGAACGATCAGCGGGCCGTCCTGGCCCGCCTGCAGATAATTCCAGCGATGTCCTGCCGCTTCCAGCGAATGCTGGCTGGCGCCCGCCAGCCAGCGCTGTCGCGCGAACTCGGCTTCGAGCACGCGCTCCGGCATGTAGGCGGCGACGCCTACCGTCGTCAGCGCCAGCCCGAACGATACGGCCAGCGCGACGCGACTCTTTTTCACCGGGTCAGGGCGCCGGCTTGTCGGCCAGCGCCGCTTCGACCGAACCCACCGTGATCGGGTGGTAGCCCGGGCGCGCGGTCGCGAAGACTTCGCGCGCGAAGGCCAGACCGTCCGGCGTTTTCGCCAGCGCGTTGTAGGTCGGCATGATCAGTTTGCGGCGGCCGATGGTGCCGAGGAACTTGGCGATCTCCGGACGCGCGGCCGGGTAGCCGCTACGCACGGTCAACGGATACCAGCGCTGGGCGATCTCGCCGTTCGGCGTACCGGTGAACTTGTAGGCCGCGTCGAGCGCCTTGAGCTGCGACTCGTCCAGCGTTTCCGGCATGCCCTCGATGAAGTGCACCCATTCCTGCGTCGTCCACACCGCGGTCTGCGCCTTTTCCGGAATCTTGTCGTCTTCCAGCCAGATCTTGCGGGCGGCATCGACGGCGTCGAAACGGGCCGAGGGCGTGGCCGGTGCGGTCGCCGGCACGCCCGGCTCGTACAGCCATTCGTCGAACTCGGCCTGCGTCACCTTGCCCGGATATTTGTCGAGCAGGTTGGCCTTGGCGTAATCGGCGAACTGCTTGGACGAAATCGACTGGAAGGCGAAATGGTCGAAATAACCGCGCAGGAAGGCGTCGAAATCGGCGCGACCGATGCGCTGTTCGAGGAACTGCATGAACCAGGCGCCCTTGGTGTAAACGGTGGACGACAGGTTGTCGTCCGGATCCTTGAGCACGCCCGGCTTCACGGCCAGCGCCTGCAGCGGCTTGTTCTCGTCGGTGAATTCGTTCTTCAGCTCGTTGCGCTCGATCACGTTCTCCATGTCGGCGCGTTCCTTGCCGAACAGGGCTTCGACGATGCGGTTCTCGACGTAGCTGGTGACGCCTTCGTTCAACCAGGCGTCCTTGGACGTGGAGAAGGTGACGAGGTTGCCGGACCAGCTATGCGCCAGCTCGTGCGCGATCAGCGCGACCAGCGAACGGTCGCCGGTGATGACGGTGGGCGTGGCGAAGGTCAGGCGCGGGTTTTCCATGCCGCCATAGGGGAAGGACGGCGGCAGCACCAGGATGTCGTAACGGTCCCAGCGATACGGGCCGTACAGCGATTCGGCCGTGTCGATCATCTTGCCGGTATCGACGAATTCGGCCGCGGCTTTCGGCGCCATCGCCGGTTCGGCCCAGATGCCGGCGCGTTCGTTCAGCGGCTGGAAAACCAGGTCGCCAGCGGCGATCGCCAGCAGGTAGGACGGGATCGGCTGCGGCATCTTGAAGCTGTAGTCGCCGTCGCGCGCGGCCTTCGGATCGTTGTCGGCGCTCATCAGCGCCATCACGTCGGCCGGCGTGCTGATGTGCGCGTCGTAGGTGAAACGCACCATCGGCGTGTCCTGCAGCGGCACCCAGGAACGCGCGTGGATCTGCTGCGACTGGCTGAACATGAAGGGCAGCTTCTTGCCCAACGTCATCGCCGGCGTCAGCCACTGCAGGCCCGAGGCGTTCGGCGAGGTCGTATAGGTGATGCGCACCTTGGGCTGCTGCGCCAGCGGGCTGATGCTGAAACGGCTGCCGTAGATCGCTTCCGGGGCGGAAAGATCGAAAGGCACTTCCTTCCAGTTCAGACCGTCGCCGGCTTCGACCTTGCTGATGCTCAGGTCGCGCGAATCGAGCACGAGCGTGTCGGCCTTCTTGTCTTTCCAGTCCAGATCGAGCACGGCGGTACCGCTGAGCGTCTTCGCTTCGAAATCGACTTTCAGATCGAGCGCGAGGTGCTTGATGGCAACCTTGTCCGGCTCGGAATAGGAATGCTCGTCGCGCATGTCGTTCTGCGCGACGGGTGTCGTCGTCGCCGTCGGCTCGGCCGGCTTGGCGTTCTGGTCGGCGGGTTTCTGGCAGGCCGCCAGCGGCAGCAGGGCCGCGGCGAGCAAGAGGGCATGGAAGCGCATGGTGGCTCCGGGTTCGGGGGAAAGCCCAAGTTTATCGCGCACCGGGCCGAATGGTTTAAATGACTAATGCCACGGGACGGGGTCGTTCAGCGAGCCTAGCCTTGCGCCACCTTCCTCGCCGGCCGCCAGCATGCGCTCCCCGCTTCTCGCCTTGCTGCCGACATCGCCGCGTCCGGCCGCCGCCCGGTTCGAACCGGCTTCGTCGCCGAGCCCCGCCCGCTTCCGCTGCCTGGACCCCGTGCTCCGCTCGCGGCGTTCGTGCCCGTCCGGGCGCGCGGCGTCGCGCCGGCATCCCGTTTCAAACCTTTCCTGCCCCGATCCGCAACCACGCAAGAACCCATAACGAGAATCGACGTGAAGCACACGCCCCTGTTCCTTGCCCTGCTCGCCGCCTGCCCGCTCGTCCAGGCCCAGACCGCTCCGGCCGCCGCCGATACCGCGCCCGCGCTGATGCGCACCATTCCGCGCATCGAGGGTGCGATCGTCGTCGACGGCAGGATCGACGAAGCCGTCTGGTCGCAGGCGCTCGAGGTGGCGATGCCCTACGAGATCTCGCCGGGCGACAACATCGCGCCACCGGCGAAGACCGAGGCGCGCATCGGCTACGACAGCGATGCCCTGTACATCGCCTTCCGCGCGCAGGATCCCGATCCGAATGCGATCCGCGCGCGCCTGCGCGATCGCGACGCCGCCTATCGCGACGATTTCATCGGCGTCATCCTCGACACCTTCGGCGACCAGCGCCGCGCCTACGAGTTCTTCGTCAACCCGCTCGGCGTGCAGATGGACCTGATCAACGACCAGACGGCCGGCGGCAACGAGGACGACTCCTGGGACGGGCTGTGGAGCAGCGCGGGCCGCATCACCGACCAGGGTTATGAAGTGGAAATGCGCATTCCGTTCGCGACCCTGCGTTTCCGCGACGCCAGCGACGTGCAGCGCTGGGGCATCGACTTCTTCCGCAGCTATCCGCGCAACAGCCGGCACCAGATCAGCAGCAGCCGCGTCAGCCGCGACTCGAACTGTTTCATCTGCTCTTTCGACAAGTTCGAGGGCATGTCCGGCGTCAAGCAGGGCCGCAACCTCGAGATCGTCCCGACCATCACCGTCACGCGACCGGAATACCGCGACGCGGCCCGCACGCCCTGGCGCAACGACGGCGTCGATATCGAGCCGGGCGTCGATATCGCCTGGTCGCCATCGCCGAACATGACCCTGAACGCGACCATCAATCCGGACTTTTCCCAGGTCGAGTCCGACCAGGCGCAGCTCAACCTCAACGACAGCTTCGCGCTGTTCTATCCGGAGAAACGCCCGTTCTTCCTGGAAGGCGCCGACTATTTCAATACGCAGTTGCAGGTGCTGTACACGCGCCAGATCAACGATCCCGACGCCGGCGTGCGCGTTACCGGCGGCACCGAGCACGGCGCTTACGGCGCTTTCATCGCCCGCGACAACACCGTCAGCCTGCTGGTGCCGGGCTCGCTGGGCTCCTACTTCGAACCGTTCGAGATGAAGACCGATGTGGCCGTGGGCCGCTATCGCCACAACTTCGGCGAGAACACGACCATCGGCGTGATCGGCACCTTCCGTCATGGCGACGATTATTCGAACGATGTCGCCGGTTTCGACGGGCGCTGGCAGAAGGGCCCGCACACGCTGACCGGCCAGGTGTTGTTCAGCGATTCGAAATACCCCAGCTCCCTCGGCTTCGCCGACGAGACGCCGTCGGGCCACGCGGCGCGCGCCTATTACGGCTATTCGAATCGCGACTGGTCGTTCAATACCTGGCATGTGGACATCGATCCGGGCTTTCGCGCCGACCTCGGCTTCATCGGCCAGGTGGGCTACGACAAGTCGCTGATCGGCGGCGGCCGCACCTGGTACGGCGACGGTGGCGAGAAGATCAAGCGCTGGGACATCTATGCCGATTTCGACATCACCCATCGCGCCGACGGCCAACTGCTCGAGCGCGAATGGGAAGGCTCATTCAGCCTGCAAGGCCCCATGCAGAGCAATGCTTCCCTCGTCTGGATGGCGCGCGATCGCTTCTGGGAGGGTTCGCTGTTCGACGAATACTACGTCGCCGTGTCCGGCAACTTCATTCCCAAGTCGGGCGTGCGCCTGGGTGGCCGCATCGAACACGGCGACCGCATCGACCTGCGCGCCGTGGCGCTCGGCAAGAGCCTGACCATCAACACCTGGAGCGAGATCGACCTCGGTCGCGGCCTGAACCTGACGCACGACATCACCTGGCAGCGCCTGAGCCGCGACGGCGGCACGGCCTTCACCGCGACGATCTTCGACACGCGCCTGAGCTGGCAGCTCGACCCGCGCCAGCGCCTGCGCCTGGCCGTGCAGGGCAGCCGCGTTTATCGCGACCCGACGCTGTATTCGACCGCGGTCAACGAACTCGCGCGCGACTACGCCGTGCAGCTGCTCTACTCGTACAAGGTGAACCCGCGCACCGCCTTCTACGCCGGCGTTTCCTACGGTTCCTACCTGGACGACGACAATCCCGACATGTTCGGCTACACCCGCAACCTGTTCTTCAAGTACAGCTACGCCTGGCAGCCGACGTTCTGATTCGGGTCAATGGGGCGGGCCTGGGCACACCCTGCGACTTCTTGCAAAGTCATAGCGCAGGATGCGCGGGCCTAGAGCGACCCGCGCCTTAAAGCGAGCCGAGCATCGCAGCCGACCGCGGGGGAAAGGC
>CAYWHO010000152.1:0-5577 GCA_964458195.1 uncultured Arenimonas sp. | reverse complement strand
GCCTTGCGCAGGTTGTACAAATGGCTGCGCAAGGTGTCGGAATCGGGCAGGCCGTCGCCCCAGATCTCGCGCTCGATATCGCGCCGCGTGACCACGCGCGGCGATTCGCGCATGAGGATCGTCAGCAGGCGCAGCCCGATCGGCGAGAGCTGCAGTTCGGTGCCGCCGCGCGTCGCGCGCAGGCTGGCGGTATCGAGCACGAGGTCGCCGACCTTCAGCACTTCCGCGCTCACCTGCCGGCGTTCGCGCCGGATCAGGGCGCGCACGCGCGCTTCCAGTTCCTGGATCGCGAAAGGCTTGACCAGGTAATCGTCGGCGCCGGCGTCCAGGCCGTTGACCTTGTCCGACAGGGTGTCGCGCGCCGTCAGCATCAGCACCGGCGTCGCCTTCTTGGCTTCGTTGCGCAGGCGACGACAGAGTTCCAAGCCGTCCAGCCGGGGCAGCATCAGGTCGAGCACGACGACGTCGTAACTGTTCTCGGCCGCCAGCCTATAACCATCCACGCCGTCGCCGGCGTAATCGACGCCGAAACCGCGGGACTCGAGGTATTCGCCGACCATCTCGGACAGGCTGCGGTTGTCTTCCACCAGCAGGATCAGGCCAGCGGGATCTTCATGGCGCATGGGAAACCTCCGGTCGCGGGCTCTTCAGCTTTGTGAAGATTACACGCGGGCGGGAGTGAGGCCGGCGTGAAAACGGCCGGCCCGGCTAGGATGGGGCCTTGTCTTGCCGCCCTGGATCCCGACGATGCCCGCCAGCCTGAACAGCTACCTGTTGCCGATCCTGCTGCTGATCGGCTCCAACATTTTCATGACCTTCGCCTGGTATGGGCATCTTCGCTATACCGACCGGCCGCTCTGGGGCGTGGTGCTGGCGAGCTGGGGCATCGCCTTTTTCGAATACTGCCTGCAGGTTCCGGCCAACCGCTATGGCGTACAGGTGTATTCGCCGGCCCAGCTCAAGGGCATGCAGGAAATCATCACCCTGGTGGTATTCGCCGGCTTTTCGGTCACTTATCTGGGTGCGGCCATCAAGTGGAACCACGTCGCCGGTTTCGTGCTGATCGTGGTCGCCGCCTTCCTGATCTTCATGGAATGAGGCGCATCGCCTCAGAAACGTATCCTGCCCGTCAGCATTTCCTTGTACATGACCCAATCGCCGACGAAGGAATAGAACGGGTACTTGAAGGTGGCGGGCTTGTTCTTCTCGAAGAAGAAATGCCCGATCCAGGCGAAGCCGTAACCGCAGAGCAGCGCATACAACAGCCACCAGGGATTGCCGCTGCGCGCCAGCATGAGCACGCAGCCGATCACCAGCGACGAGCCGACGAAATGCAGGCGCCGGCAGATGCGATTGCTGTGCTCGGCGAGGTAGAAGGGGTAGAACTCGCTGAAACTGGCGAACTGGCTCATGCGGATTGGCCGGGTTGGAACGGGGAAGCCGTTCGATTCTGCGCCGGCGTCGGCCCGCCTTCAATGGCGATGATCGCGTGGCCTTCGCCACGATGCCCCTGGACGGTCCCTGCTTGAAACTGGTCGAACGCGAACTGCCGATGGAGACGCTGGAAGCGCGGCTGCGCGCTGCGGCCGGCGGGCGCGGCGGCGTGGCGCTCGTGTTCGGCGAAGCGGGCATCGGCAAGACCAGCCTGATCGCCGGACTGGCCGAACGCGCCGGGCCGGCGCAGGTGTGGTGGGGTGCCTGCGATGCCCTGCAGACGCCGCATCCGCTGGCGCCGCTGCAGGACATCGCGCGTTCCGCCGACGTCGGTTTTCGCCCGTTGTTGGCGAACGAGGCGGATCGTTCGGTCCTGTTCGAAGCCGTGCTTGCGGAATTGCGCGATGCGCGCCGCCCGGTGTTGCTCGTCGTCGAAGATGCGCACTGGGCCGACGAAGCCACGCTCGATTTCCTCAAGTTCGTCGCTCGCCGCATCGCCGCCCTTCCCTGCCTGCTGTTGGTCTCCTATCGCGACGACGAAATCGATCCGGCGCATCCCCTGCGCCGCTTCCTGGGCGCGGTCCCGGCGGATATCACGGCGCGAATCGCGATTCCCCGGTTGTCGTCCGCCGCCGTCGCCTCCCTGGCGCGCGCGGCCCTGCGTGCGCCGGAAGACATCCATGCCATCACCCAGGGCAATCCTTTCTTCGTGACGGAGCTGATCCGGCACGGGCTGGACGGAGTTCCGCATGGCGTGCAGGACCTCGTGCTCGCGCGTTTCGCGCGTTTGTCGCCCGTGGCGCAGGAAATCGTGCGCCTGGCCTCGATCGTGCCCGCCCGTATCGAAGGATGGCTGGTGGACCGTCTGCTCGGGCCGCGCGTGGAGGCCCTGGACGATTGCCTGAACTCCGGCCTGTTGCTGTCGGCCGGGCCCAACCTGTGTTTCCGGCACGAACTGGCGCGCGTCGCCGTGGAATCTTCGTTGTCGCCGGCCATCGCGCGTTCGCTGCACGCACGCGCACTTGCCGAACTCGAGACGAATCCGCAGGCACAGGTCTCGCTCGCCCGCCTGGTGCACCACGCCGCGCGCGCGTCGGACGCCGCCGCCGTTTTGCGGCTGGCGCCGGCGGCGGCCCGGCAAGCGCAACAGCGCGGGGCCCACAAGGAAGCCGCCGCGCACTTCGACACCGCCCTGGAGCATGCCGACGCGCTGCCCGGCGAAGCCCGCGCCGAACTGCTCGACGGAAAATCCTACGAATGCTATCTGACCGATCGCACGGCCGATGCCTTCGCCGCGCGCCTGGAATCGCAACGGCTGTGGCAGGCGGCCGGCGACGGCTTGCGCGAAGGCGATGCACTGCGCTGGCTGTCGCGACTGGCCTGGTACAACGGGCAGACCGCGCCGGCCGTGGAGTTCGCCGAACGGGCGATCGCGGTACTGGAGAGCCGGCCCGCCGGGCGCGAGTTGGCGATGGCGTACAGCAATCGATCGCAGTTGCACATGCTGGCCGGCGAGGGCCGCCAGGCGCGCGCGTGGGGCGATCGGGCACTGGAACTGGCGCGGCGATTGGACAATCGCGCGATCGAATCGCACGCGCTCAACAACATCGGCACGGCGAAGTTGAACGAGGGCGACGCCAGCGGCCGAAGCGAACTCGAACGCAGTCTCGCGCTCGCGCTGGAAGGCGGCTTCGGCGAGCACGCCGCGCGCGCTTTCACCAACCTCGCGCACAGCGCGCTGGCGATACACGATTTTGAGCGCGCGCATGCCTGTCTCGAGGACGGCATCGCCTATTGCGAACGCAGCGACCTCGATTCATGGGCACGCTACATGTCGGCCTATCGGGCCGAAGCCTGGCTGCTGCAAGGACACTGGCCCCAGGCGGCGGAGCAGGCCGAGCAACTGTTGCAATCGCCGCACCTCGCACCGATCAGCCGGATCACGGCTCTCGTCGTGCTCGCGAAGATTCGCATGCGCAGCGGCGATGCCGAGCCCGGCCCTCTGCTCGACGAGGCCCTTGCGTTGGCGCTGCCGACGGGAACGCTGATGCGCATCGGCCCGGTCGCGGCGGCGCGCGCCGAAGCGGCCTGGTTGCGTGGCGACCTCGAGGGCATTTCGACGGAAGCCCGCCGCGCTGCCGACCTCGCCGGCAACGACTACCTGCGATGGCTCGGTGCGGAGATCCGTTATTGGCGCCATGTCGCCGGCGACGCCATTCGACCGGACCCGTCGCACGACCTGCCGTACGACCTCCAGACCCGCGGCGACTGGCGAGAGGCGGCGGCATCCTGGGCTCGATTGGGACAGCCGTACGAACGCGCGATGGCGTTGGCCGAGGGCGACGAGGCCGGACAACGGGAAGCGCTGTCGCTGTTCGAGCGCCTGGGCGCCACGGTCGTGGCGGAAGGCTTGCGCCGCCGCATGCAGGCAGCCGGCCTGCGTGGGCTGCCGCGCGGCTCGCGGGCTTCCACCCAGGCGAACCCGTACGCGCTGACCGCGCGCGAGATCGAAGTGCTGCGCCTGGTCTGCGGCGGGCTGAAGAACGCGGAAATCGCCCTCCGACTCTGCCGCTCCGTGCGAACCGTGGATCACCACGTGGCGGCCGTGCTCGCCAAACTCGGCGTTTCCAGCCGCGCCGAAGCCATCGTGATCGCGCTCGACGCGGGTATCGCAGCGGAAGAATAGGCAACGCCGACGTGGAATCTGGGTAATTCCGCCGAAGCCGCCGGACCACCCCCGCCCTAAGCTGGTCACGCAGCAATCGTGCTGCGTTCCCGTTTCGGAGTTGAAAATGAAATCCCTGTTCTTCGCCGCCAGCGTGCTGATGCTCGCGCTGTCGGTCGTCTCGGTCGGCGCCACCGAAAGCCACGCCAACCATCGTTATCTGGTCGAGCGGTCGTTTCCGCAAGGCGTACTGGACGGCCTGGATGCCGCCGGCAAGGCGGAGGTCAACCGGACGAACGCCCGGTTCGGCGTGCGCTGGCTCGTCTCGTACGCGAATGCGGAAAAGACCCGCACCTACTGCCTCTACGAAGGCCCGGACGAAGCGTCCATCCGCGACGCCGCTGCCGCCAACCACATGTCCGTCGAATCGATCACCGAAGTACCGGTGACGCTCGATCCGCAGTAACCCCTTCCATCCATCCAACGCAAAGGAATTCCCATGCCCCGCTACATGATCGAACGCAGCTTCCCGGACGGCCTGATCGTCCCCGTCACCAACGAAGGGGCGCAGTCCTGCCTCGGCGTCGTCGCCGCCAACGCGAAAGACGGCGTCACCTGGGTCCACTCCTACGTTTCGCAGGACAAGAAGAAATCGTTCTGCATCTACGACGGACCCGACGTGGCCGCCATCCGCCGCAGCGCCGGCGAAACCAAGTTGCCGATCGACCGCATCACCGAAGTCCGGGTGCTCGACCCCTACTTCTACGTCTGATCGCAGTTGCGCGTAGTACTCGCCCGCCCGGGGCAACTCGGGCGGGTTTCGCGTTTTCGAATGCCTTGCGCTCAGCGCGCGGCGGAAAGCGCTGCCTTTTCCTCGGCTTTTGCGCGATTCCAGTATTCGTCCTGCTGCGCCAGCGTCAGCGTGGCAAGGGAAATACCTTCGGCGGCGGCGAAAGCTTCCATCCGGCGGAAACGTCGCTCGAACTTCTGGTTCGCCCGCCGCATGGCCGCGCCGAAATCGACTTTCGCGTGCCGGCTCAGGTTCGCGCAGACGAACAATACATCGCCGATCTCGTCTTCCAGCGCCTCGTGCCCGGTACCACGCACGAGTTCCTCGCGGACTTCGTCGAGCTCCTCGTGCAACTTGTCGAATACAGGGTTCACGTCGGGCCAGTCGAAGCCGACCGAGGCCGCACGTTTCTGCAGCTTCACCGCGCGCTGCCATTCCGGCAGGCCGCGGGCGATGCCGGCCAGGGCGCTGTCGTCGCTGCCGCGCCTGGCTTCGCGTTCGCGCCGTTTGGTTTCTTCCCAGGCGACGGTCTGCGCTTGCGCATCCTCGACGCGAACTTCGTCGCCACCCTCGACCGGAAACACATGCGGATGCCGGCGCACCATCTTGTCGCAGATCGACGCGACGACGTCCTCGAAAGCGAAATGCCCGGCTTCCTTGGCCATCTGCGCATGGAACACCACCTGCA
>CAYWHO010000151.1:0-5578 GCA_964458195.1 uncultured Arenimonas sp. | reverse complement strand
ATCGGTGGCGTCGCAGGCCGACAGCACTTCCTCGACCTTGCCGCTGCCGATGTAGTGCGAGGGCGAGCCGCGTTCGATCCGCGCCGTGACGGTGCCGACCACCGTCGCCCCCGCGCTGCGCGCGAGGTCGGTGAATTCTTCCAGCAGCGAGGCGTCCTGCAGGCCGGGCGGATACGGCTGCACCAGCAGCGCGTTCTCGCCCTTGCGGGTTCGTTCGATCACGTGTTGGGCGGCGCCTCAGTCTTCAACGCCGGCGCCTTCTTCGTCGGAGGCCGCGACATGGCCGCCGCCCGGTCCGACGCGCACGTTGCGCGCGGGCACGACGGTCGAGATGGCGTGCTTGTAGACCATCTGGCTGACCGTGTTGCGCAGCAGGACGACGAACTGGTCGAAGCTCTCGATGGTGCCCTGCAGCTTGATGCCGTTCACCAGATAGACCGAGACCGGTACGCGCTCGCGGCGCAAGGCATTGAGGAAGGGATCTTGCAGCGACTGGCCTTTCGACATACGGACTCCGTTGTAGTTATGCGCGCCATGCGGCGCGGTGCGCGGCCAATAGTCCAGGCCGCCAATGCCGATCGAGCCATCCTTCCGGGATGCTTGGGATGCAAGGGTCGGGCGAAGCCCTCGTTTGCGCCGGGCCCGCCCTGGGACGCCCCGGTCGCGACCGTCCTGGTCGCGATCCTGCCGATGATCGACGTCACCACTTTACACGGCCGCGCGGTCAGGGGCGAGTGACGAAAGCCCGCAGCGCCGCGTCGAGTCGATCGCGCTGCGCGACGGGATCGAACCAACGCGCATCGAGCTCGCCGCGCAGCCAGGTGTACTGGCGTTTGGCCAACTGGCGGGTAGCGGCGATGGACTGCTCGCGGAACGTCGTCGCGTCGGTGTCGCCGGCCAGGTGCCGCCATGCCTGCCGATAGCCGACGGCGCGGATCGCCGGCAGGTCCTCGTGCAGGCGAGGATCCTCGCGCAGGCGACGCACTTCGTCGAGGAAGCCTTGCGCGAGCATCGCGTCGAAGCGGCGTTCGATGCGCTCGTGCAAGACGGCGCGATCGGCCGGCGCCAGCACCAGTTTGAGCACGCGGAATGGAAACGGCCGGTGCGTCCTGGCCTGCTGCCAGTCGCTGATCGGCCTGCCGCTGAGCCGATGGACCTCGAGCGCCCGGGTGATGCGTTGCGGATCGGTGGCGTGGATGCGCGCGCCGGCGACCGGGTCGATGCGCAGCAACTCCGCATGCAGCACCGCCCAGCCGCGCGCGGCCGCCTCCTCGCGGATGCGATCGCGCGTCGCCGCATCGGCTTCCGGCATCTCGGACAGACCGTCGAGCAGGGCGCGGAAATACAGTCCGGTACCGCCGACCAGCAGGGGCAGTTTCCCTTCGGCCGACAAGGCCTGCATCTCGCGCAAGGCGTCGGTGGCGAACTCGGCGGCCGAATAGGTTTGATGCGGATCGCGGATATCGATCAGCCGGTGCGGCGCCCGGGCGCGCAGTTCCGGCCCTGGCTTGGCTGCGCCGATGTCCAACCCGCGATAGACCAGGGCCGAATCCACGCTGACGATCTCGCTGCCCAGGCGCTCGGCCCACTCGACCGCAAGCGCCGTCTTGCCGGAAGCGGTCGGGCCCATCAGGGCGATGGCGAGCGGACGCGGGTCGATCACGGGCGGCAGCGAACGGGGCGGAGCTGCAACATACCGCATGGCGCTATGATCGGCCCATGCATCGCCTGAAAGCCCTCGCCTTCCTGCTGGTCTTTGCCGTTCCGGCGCAACTGCCGCTGGCGGCCTGGATGCTCGCGCGCTTTCCATCGGCCGAATGGCTGGCCTGGTGGCCGATGTTCTTCCTGTTCGTGCTGTTGCCGGCGACCGACTATGCGCTCGGGCACGATTCGGCCAATGTCCCGCCGGAGCGAGAACGGGAGATCGCGCTGGCGCCCTGGTTCCGGATACTGACGCTGCTGGCCTTGCCGGTGCAGATCGCCCTGCTGATATGGTCCTGCGCCTGGTTCGTGCAGGCGGATCTCGGCGCGCTCGGCACCGCGGGCTGGCTGCTGTCGCAGGGCGTGGTCGGCGGCGTGCTGGCGATCAACACCGCGCACGAACTGATCCACAAGGACGGCCGGCTCGAACCCGTGTTCGGCGGCCTGCTGCTGGCCAGCGTCGGTTACCACGGTTTCAAGGTCGAACATCTGCGCGGACACCATGTGCACGTATCGACGCCGGAAGACTCATCCAGCGCGCGCTTCGGCCAGTCGGTCTGGCATTTCCTGCCGCGCGCGATGTTGCGCAACACCTTCAATGCCTGGTCGTTGGAGGCGCAGCGGCTGCGCAAGCTCGGCCATTCGCCGTTTTCCTGGCGCAACGAATTGCTGTGGTGGACGGCGATCTGGCTGGGGCTGGCGGCCGGGTTCTTCGCCGCGCTGGGCGTGAAGGGCCTGTTGTTCTTCCTCGCCCAGGGCCTGGTCGCCGCCGGCACGCTCGAGGTCATCAACTACATCGAACACTACGGACTGGAACGCCGCCGCCTGCCCGACGGCCGCTACGAACGCACGACCCACCTGCATTCGTGGAATTCCGACTACGCCTTGTCGAACCTGCTGCTGTTCCAGTTGCAGCGCCACTCCGACCACCACGCCTTCCCGAAGCGGCGCTATCCGATCCTGCGCCACCACGCCGATTCGCCGCAGCTGCCCGGCGGTTATGCCGCGATGTTCGTGCTGGCGCTGTTTCCGCCGCTGTGGCGGCGCGTGATCGATCCACGGGTAAGGGCATTCCGGGAATCCGCCACATCGCCGACGGCCTGATCCTGGATGACGCCGACGGAGCAAACGGAATACGTCGAGTCCACCCGGGGCATTCGGGTGCGACTACTGGCGATCTGGCTGGGCGCCACGGCGTCGGTGCCTCTGCTGGGCGCTGCTACCCGAGCCTACAACCGCCATGTCGCCCCGCTTCCGATTTGCGAACAGCTGCCGTGGATGAGATTGAGCGTCGTCGTGGTTTCCCTGCTTTTCCTGCTGGTAGCGGGTTGGATGGCGAGTTATGCCTGGCGCGTCAGGGGCTCGGGCCGCGTCCCGCCGCCGGGCGCCTGGGTTTTCTTTCGGACACGCGTGCATCGCGGCTGGATCGCCACTGCCTACGCGGTATTCATCGCCATCGCCAGCCTCTCGGCGATCGGCTTGACGATCTATGGCATGGCACAGGTAAGTTCGGGTTGGTTTTTCCTGTCGGAATCGCAGTGCGTCAAACAAGAGGCATTCGAACAGGCGAAACGCGAGGCTTGCCGATCTTCGAATGCGAGCAAAGCGGAAAATGCAGCGTCTCCACCCGAAGCGGAGCAGAAGCTACCTCAGAACGCGACAAGCGATGCGGTGCGATCCGACGCTCAGCGCGAATCCAGATAAGCCTTTAATGCGGCGATCTCTTCGTCGCTCATCGACTTGAAACGCCAGCGCGCCACGCCGCTCATCAATCCTGTTTTCGATTCCTTGCCGCTGGCGGTGAGCCCGGTGCGCATCAGGCGCGTGAAGTTCTCCGCCGAATAGGCCTTGGCGACGATCAGCGACGGCGCATCGTCGCCTTCGAAACCGTTCAAGTCCCAGCCATGGCATTCGCCGCAGCTGGTCATCGCCAGGTGCTTGCCCAGGTCGAGCCCCGCCGCGGGCGGCGCCAGCGGCGGCTGGTTTCCGGCGTCGGGCCGCATGTCGTCCATGTAGGGATGCGTGCCGTCACGGATCTGTTTGGCGATCTCGTCGGAAAACCAGCTGCTTTCCAATCCGGGATTGGCGACGGCGGGAATGGAGCGCAGCCAGGCGGTGATATCGCGCACTTCCTGGTCGCTGAGGTGCTGGAACATCTTGATCGGCATGCCGAACGGCACGTGGCCGTCGCGCGTCTCGCCATGGCGCAGCAGGCGCTCGATGCCGGCGTCGTCGTAGAGCTCGCGCTTCTCGGTCAGGTTGGGCGCGACCAGGCTGAACTTGCCTTCTTCGGCCCAGAGCTTTTCGCCTGCGGCATTGCCGCCATGGCAGCCATTGCAGCCGACGCGGGTCGCGACGCGCAGGCCCTCGACCGGGTCGCCTGCGACCGGCGCGGGCCTTGCTTCCGCCGTACCGGGCCTGGAAACAGCGGTAGGCGCCGGCTCGCGGGAACAGGCCGCGAGAAGGGAAAGACCCATCGTGACCAGCACTGCGTTCCGCATCCTGCACCCCTGCTTCTTCCGACCCGCGAAATCGAAGCAACGCCGATTCAGTCGTCGTCCGGCCAGCGGATCGCCGGCGCGGCCGCTTTTCCGCGCGGCATCGGCACGGCGGCCACGGCATTCCACACCTTCAAGGCATCCGCCGTCGCGGCCACGTCGTGCACGCGCAGGATCATGGCGCCGTTCTGCGCGGCGATCAGTGCGGCCGCGACCGAACCATGCACGCGATCGGCGGCGATTTCGCGGCCGGTGATCTCGCCGATCGTGCGCTTGCGCGACAGGCCCGCCAGCACCGGCACGCCGAGTTCGACGAAACGACGCAACTGCGCCAGCAACTGCAGGTTGTGCGCGCTGGTCTTGCCGAAACCGAACCCGGGATCGATGACGATGTTCTTCTTCGGGATGCCGCCCATCTCGCAGGCGAAGATGCGTTGCGCCAGGAAGGAATGCACTTCGCCGACGACATCGTCGTAGTGGGGTTCTGCCTGCATGTTCCCAGGCTCGCCTTGCATGTGCATCAGGCAGACCGGCACGCCGAGCGCGGCGGCAGCCTCCATCGCGCCCTCGCCACGCAGGGCGCGCACGTCGTTGATCATGCCGGCGCCGGCCGCGACCGCAGCGCGCATCACTTCCGGTTTCGAGGTGTCGATCGAAATCGGAAGCGATGTCGCCTTCGCGAGCTTTTCGATCACCGGGATCACCCGCGCCAGCTCTTCTTCGAGCGACACCTGGCGCGCACCGGGGCGGGTGGACTCGCCGCCGATGTCGAGCAGGTCGGCGCCAGCTTCCGCGAGTTTCAGCGCGTGTGCGACGGCCGCATCGGCGTCGGCGAACGCGCCGCCGTCGGAAAAGGAATCCGGCGTGACGTTGACGATGCCCATGACCCGCGGCCGGTCCAGCAGCAGCCGGCGACCGCCGCAATCGAGGGAAGGCGTGGTATCGAACATGGACAACCTTCCTGGGCCATGGGAGTTCGCGCAAGCTCAGCGCGGAGGGAACATCGCCTGCAAGGCCGCGCCGAAACCGGCGCCAAGCGCGACGCCGACCGCGATGTCGCCCCATGCTACTCCGAGCGCGGTACCGATGCCCACGCCGACGGCGAGCCAGGGCGTGCCGCGAGGGCAAAGGCGTCCGTTGTTCTGCTTCACGCGATATCTCCTGCTGCCGCGATGGGGCAGCCTCAAAGACAAAGGACGGCCGAAGCCGTCCTTTGTGACACGCAACGATAGCGCCGATCAGACCTGCGGTGCGGGTCCACCCAGACTGCCCGCGGCCGGGCCCATGTCGTCCTTGGAGCCGCGACCGGACTTCGCCCAGTCCGCCGGCGGACCCGGACGACGCCCTTCCATGATCGCGTCGATCTGGGTCGCGTCGAT
>CAYWHO010000150.1:1841-5599 GCA_964458195.1 uncultured Arenimonas sp. | reverse complement strand
GCCTACCCCCGCCGTTCCTCCCGCCCCGGCCAGGGGACGCGCATCCTAGCCCCACCCCCAAAAAAGAAACAGTCTTGACGGATGCGCACGAACCGTTCCTGTCCGTCTTGACAGCGATGCGCCGCATCCCGGAACGTCTGCGCACCTTCAGGACGACGCCCGAATGCTCCGAATCCCCCGCCTTGTCGCCGGCTTCGCCGCCACCCTTACCCTGGCTTCCTGTGCCACCGCCAGCAACGAGCCCTGGGTGGAGCTCAAGGGCCGCCGCTTCACCGTGGAAGTCGCCGACGACGACGCCGAACGGGCGCGCGGACTGATGTTCCGCGACGAACTGGCCGCCGACCGCGGCATGCTCTTCATCCACGATTTCGAGGAGCCGCAGGCCTACTGGATGAAGAACACGCGCATCCCGCTCGACATCCTGTACTTCGACCACTCGCTCAAGCTCGTCTCGGCGCAAAAGCGCGTGCCCGCCTGCTCGGCCGGCGACCGCTGCCCGCCTTTTCCCAGCGACGGCCCGGCGTTGTACGTGCTCGAGATCAATGCCGGCCTCGCCGAGACGCTGGGCGTGAAGCCCGGCGACGAACTGCGCCTCGATCCGACGCTCAAGAAGCCGACGGCCAAGAGCCCTTGATTCGCCGGCGCGGCAAGCCCACATTAGGCGCATGCCCCGCTACGCACTCCCGGACTGGAACAGCCTCGCGAGCTGCAGCGACGACGACCTGCCCTTGCTCGATGTCGCGTTGTTGATCGCCCGCGACGAATACCCGCAACTCGATGCCGGTGCTTATGCCGACACCGTGCAAGGGTATGCCGACTCCCTGCGCCCCAAACTCGGCGGCGACATCGACCTGCCCGCCAGGCTCACCGCGATCAACCATTACCTGTTCGAAGAGCAAGGGTTCAAGGGCAATGCCTCGCAGTACGACGATCCGCGCAACAGCTATCTGAACCAGGTTTTCGACCGCAAGCTCGGCATACCGATCTCGCTGGCGGTCGTGCAGATCGAAGTCACGCGCCGCCTCGGCCTGCCGTTGGACGGCATTTCCTTCCCGGGTCATTTCCTCGTACGCCTGCCGGTGGACGACGGCATCCTGGTGATGGATCCCTACAACAAGGGACGACCGGTCAGCGCCCAGGAATTGAAGGAACGCGCATCGCCGCACCTCGGCGGCCGCATGATCGACGACCACCAGCTCGGCGACATCCTCGCACCGGCGACGCATCGCACGATCCTGGCACGCATGCTGCGCAACCTGATCGGGCTGTACACGCACCGCAAGGATTGGGATCGGGTGGCGCGCACGGCGGACCGTATCCTGAAACTCACGCCCGACCAGGCCGATGCGCTGCGCGATCGCGGCATGGCCTATCGCGAACTGGGATACGCGCCCGGCGCCCGTGCGGACCTGGCGCGCTACCTGCACCTGTTGCCGGAGGCGGACGACGCCGAAACCGTGCATACGGCTCTGGTGGAAGTCAGCGGCGCGCGCTCGAGCATCAACTGACGCCAGCGCAGCGCCGTCAGGCCTCGATCATCTCGAAATCTGCCTTGGTCACGCCGCAATCCGGGCAAACCCAGTCGTCCGGGATCTCGTCCCAGCGCGTTCCCGGCTCGATGCCTTCTTCCGGCAGGCCGTCGGCTTCGTTGTAGATGAACCCGCAGACCACGCACATCCAGCTGCGGTAAGCCGTCGAATCGTTCATTGCCTCGGCGCCAGGAGGGGGCGGAAGTTATCATTGTCGCATCTTGCCGCGACCGCGACACGCCTGCCGACCATGTCCATTCGCATCGCCTGGCCGCGCCGCGGCCTCTATTTGCTGACGCCCGACGAGTCCGACACCGGTCGGCTGCTGGCGCGCACGCGGCCATTGCTCGACGCCGGCGTCGCGATGCTGCAATACCGGAACAAGATCGCCGACGCCGCGCTGCGCATGGATCAGGCGCAGGCGCTGGCCGAGGCCTGTCGCGAATCGCGCACCCCTTTCATCGTCAACGACGACTGGAAGCTGGCGCTCGCCGTGGACGCCGATGGCGCGCATCTGGGCGAAGACGATGGCGAACTGCGCGAAGCCCGTGCGGCGCTCGGCCCGCGGCGCCTCCTTGGCGCGTCCTGCTACGGCCGGCTGGATCTGGCCGAGCGCGCCACCACGGCAGGCGCCGACTATCTCGCCTTCGGCGCGTTCTTCCCTTCGGGCACCAAGCCCGGCGCCCGGCGCGCCGACCCCGGGCTGTTGCGCGAGGCGGCGAAGTTCGGCCTGCCGCAGGTGGCGATCGGCGGCATTACTCCGGACAATGCCGACAGCCTCATTCAGGCCGGCGCCGATCTCGTCGCCGTGATCGGCGCGGTGTTCGACGCCGCCGATCCTGTCGCGATCGTGCGCGCCTTCAACCAACGTTTCGAGTCGTAACCATGAACCACCAGAACAGCCATGATCTTTTCGTCCGCGCCCAGGCACTGATGCCCGGCGGCGTCAATTCGCCGGTGCGCGCCTTCAAATCCGTGGGCGGCGAGCCGTTCTTCGCCGCACGCGCCGAAGGCGCCTACCTGATCGACGTCGATGGCAACCGCTATGTCGACTACATCGGCAGCTGGGGACCGATGATCGCCGGGCACGCGCACCCACGCGTGCTCGACGCGGTCGCGCGCACGATGCGCGACGGCCTGAGCTTCGGCGTGCCGAACGCACTGGAAGTGACGATGGCCGAAACCATCACGCGCCTGGTGCCGAGCTGCGAAATGGTGCGCATGGTGAACTCGGGCACGGAGGCGACGCTGTCGGCGATCCGCCTGGCGCGCGGCGCCACCGGCCGCTCGCGCATCGTGAAGTTCGAAGGCTGCTACCACGGCCATGGCGATTCGTTCCTGGTGAAAGCCGGCTCGGGCATGCTGACGCTCGGCGTGCCGAACTCGCCCGGCGTACCGAAGGCGCTGGCCGACCTGACGCTGACCCTGCCCTACAACGATTTCGACGCGGCGACGCGATTGTTCGCCGAAGTCGGCAGCGACATCGCCGGCGTGATCGTCGAACCCATCGTGGGCAACGCCAACTGCATCCTGCCGCGCGAAGGTTACCTGCAGCACCTGCGCGCGTTGTGCACCGAACATGGCGCCCTGCTGATTTTCGACGAGGTGATGACCGGCTTCCGCGTGGCGCTGGGCGGCGCGCAGCAGCGTTATGGCGTCGTGCCCGACCTCAGCACCTTCGGCACGATCATCGGCGGCGGCATGCCGGTCGGCGCCTACGGCGGCCGGCGCGAGCTGATGCAGCACATCGCGCCGAGCGGCCCGGTATACCAGGCCGGTACTTTGAGCGGAAACCCGGTCGCGATGGCGGCGGGCCTGGCGACACTGGAACTGATCCAGGCGCCGGGGTTCCACGATGCGCTGGAACGCCGCACGCACCAGCTTTGCGACGGCCTGGAAGCGGCGGCGCGCGAAGCGGGTATCGCTTTCACGACCACGCGCAGCTGCGCGATGTTCGGCCTGTACTTCACCGACCAGCACGTCGAAACCTACGACCAGGCCGTCGCCTGCGACACGGCCGCCTTCAACCGTTTCTTCCACGGCATGCTCAAGCGCGGCGTCTACCTGGCGCCATCGGCTTTCGAAGCCGGCTTCCTTTCGTCCGCGCATGGCGACATCGAGATCGCGCACACCCTGGCGGCGGCGGCCGAAGCTTTCCGCGAAGCGCGCGCGGGCTGAGCGATCGATGATGCCTCGCCCGAAACTGTTGCTGCTCGATCTCGACGATGT
>CAYWHO010000150.1:0-1741 GCA_964458195.1 uncultured Arenimonas sp. | reverse complement strand
TGGCCCTGTGCGAAAGCCTGTCGCCGCAGGCGCAGCTGGCGGTGTTCACCAACAACGGCCAGTGGATGCATCAGCACATCGACCGGGTACTGCCGGAGCTGGCGCCGCTGTTCCGCCATCGTTTCGTGACCTCGGCGAGCCTGCGACTGTCGAAACCCGATCCGGCCGCGTTCGCCGCCTGCCTCGAACGACTGGGCTACGCCGCGCATTCGACGCTGTTCGTGGACGACAAACCAGCCAACATCGAGGGCGCCAGGCAAGCCGGGATGGATGCCTTCGTGTTCGACAACGAAACACAATTCGCCGGCGAACTCGCCAAGCGCGGTTTCGCCCTGGGAGAACTGCATGCGCTTTGAAACCCTCGCCATTCATGCCGGCGGCGAGCCGGACAAGGAAACCGGCGCGATCTCGCCACCCATCCATTTGGCGACGACCTTCGAGCACGGCCCCGCCGGCGAACGGCGCGCGGGCTACGAATACCTGCGCGAAGGCAACCCGACGCAAGACCGCCTGGAGCAGATGCTGGCGAGCCTGGAAGGCGGCGAAGCGGCCCTGGCCTTCGCGTCCGGCCAGGGCGCGATGATCGCCGCCTTGCAGTCATTGCCGGCCGGCGCGGAAATCCTCGTGCCGGACGATTGCTACACCGGCCTGCGCGTCCTGTGCGCCGAGTTCCTGCCGGAGAAAGGCATCAGCGCGCGCGCGATCGACATGGGCGACCTCGCCGCGGTGCAGTCCGCCTGCAGCGAACGCACGAAGCTGATCTGGGCGGAAACGCCTTCCAATCCACGCTTGAAGGTCGCCGATATCGCCGCACTCGCGGCGATCGCGCACGGTCGCGGCGCCCTGCTCGCCTGCGACAACACTTTTGCCACGCCGGCATTGCAGCAACCTTTGGCGCTCGGCGCCGACATCGTCATGCATTCGACGACGAAGTATTTCGGCGGGCATAGCGATGCGCTAGGCGGGGCGTTGGTGTTCGCGAGGAACGACGGCTTCTTCGCCAGCGTGGCGCACCGGCGCCATATCACCGGCGCCATCCTGTCGCCGTTCAACGCCTGGCTGATCCTGCGCGGCGCGCGATCGCTGCCGGCGCGCATGGCCTGGCATTGCCGCAACGCCCGTGCGATCGCCGATTTCCTTGCGCAGCACGAAGGCATCGAAGCGGTGAACTATCCCGGCCTGGCCGGACATCCCGGCCACGCCGTCGCCGCGAAACAGATGCGCGATTTCGGCGGCATGATGAGCTTCCAGGTCGTCGGCGGTCGCGAAGCCGCGCTGCGGGTGGCCGGCCGGTTGAAGTTGATCCGCAACGCGACCTCGCTTGGCGGTTGCGAATCGCTGATCGAACATCGCGCCTCGGTCGAAGGACCGAACCCGGTATCGCCGCAGAACCTGTTGCGCTTCTCCGTCGGCCTGGAACACGCCGACGACCTGATCGAAGACCTGCGCCAGGCGCTGGCGGGCTAGGAACGCAGCGGCGTTACCAGCTGCCGGAATTCGGCATCGACGCCCAAGGCTCCCGCGGCGGCAAGGCGCCGCCTTTCTGCAGCAGTTCGATCGAGATGCCGTCGGGCGAACGCACGAAGGCCATGTGGCCGTCGCGCGGCGGGCGGTTGATGGTCACGCCGCTCGACTGCAGGCGCTCGCACAAGGCATAGATGTCGTCCACCGCGAAAGCCAGATGCCCGAAGTTGCGGGCACCGCCATAATCTTCTTCGTCGTAGTTGTACGTCAGCTCGAC
>CAYWHO010000149.1:0-5623 GCA_964458195.1 uncultured Arenimonas sp. | reverse complement strand
ACCGGCGGGCCAGGCAAGGCCAGCGTGCGCGCGAGGTACAGCAGGCCGACGACCAGGTTTTCGGCCCAGAACAACACCATCAACGTCGACAGCGTCCACTCGCCGCGCCAGACCCACCACAGGCTCAGGGCATTGCTGGCGAGCACCAGGACGGTGTCGATCAGGCCCGTCTTCGCCGCGCGGGGCGTCGCCGCCTCCATCAGAGCGACAACAATCGATCCGCGCCCTTGAGCCGCAGTTCGGCCGCGACCAGGCGACCGAGGCCTTCGGGGTCGTTCGCGCGTCCCACTTCGCTGATGCGGATGCATTCGCCGCTGTCGGCCGAACCGACCAGTCCTTCGAGCGACAGGATGCCGCCGTCGAGCGTCGCGTAAGCGGCGACCGGCACGTGGCAACTGCCGTGCAACTGGCGGTTCATCGCGCGCTCGGCCTCCACGCAGGTGCGAGTCGGTGCATGGTCGAGCACGCGCACGCAGCCGATCGTGGCGGCATCGTCGGCGCGGCATTCGATCGCGATCGCGCCCTGCGCCACCGCCGGCAGCCAGCTCGGCGCGTCGAGGCGATGGCGGATGAAACGCGACAGGCCAAGGCGTTCGAGGCCGGCGCAGGCGAGGATGATCGCGTCGTAATCGCCGGCCTGCATGCGCGCCAATCGCGTATTGACGTTGCCGCGCAGATCCAATATCTGCAGATCGCCGCGGCGGGCGCGCAACTGCGCCTGCCGCCGCAGCGACGAGGTGCCCACGCGCGCGCCGCGCGGCAGGGCATCGAGATCGGAATGCTTCTCCGAAATGAAGGCGTCGAAGGGGTCGCCGCGCTCGAGGATCGCCGGCAGTCCGAACGGGCCGTCGAGCTCCATCGGCACGTCCTTCAGCGAATGCACGGCGATGTCGGCCTCGCCTTCGAGCATCGCGACCTCGAGCTCCTTCAGGAACAGGCCCTTGCCGCCGATGTCGGCGAGCGGCCGATCGAGGATCCTGTCGCCGCGCGTCGTCATCGGCACCAGCACGACCTCGAGCCCAGGATGCGCGGCGCGCAGACGCGCCGCAACGTGTTCGGCCTGCCACAGGGCCAGGGCGGATTTGCGGGTCGCGATACGCAGTTTGTTCATGGCGCGATTATCGCCGATTCCACCGCGAACCGTTGCACCAGGGCAGGACGCGCGTATCGCGGCTGACGCCGCTCCTACAGGTGCTTCAGCCGTTCGCGCAGGCCGGGCAGGCAGCGGCGGCTCACTTCCAGGGCCGCGTCGGCGCGGCGCAGCCGCGCCAGCACGCGGCCGTCGGGCAGGCGTTGCAGTTCCTGGATGTCCTCGCGCGCGACCAGGCAATTGCGATGGATGCGCAGGAAGCGATCGGCGAACTCGATCTCCAACGACTTCAGCGATTCCTCGATCAGGTCCTCGCCGCGGCCGTGGTGCACGACCACGTATTTCTCTTCCGCCAGCAGGTAGTGCACGTCCTCGATCGGGATCAGGCGCAGGCTGCCGCGCAATCGCGCCGAAAGATGGCTGCGTTGCCGGTCGCTGTCGGGAGCCGGCACGGGCGGCGCCTCGTCGGGCCGGCGGCGACGCACGCGCTCGATGGCTTCGGCCAGGCGCTCGCGTCGCACCGGCTTGACCAGATAGTCCACGGCGGCGGCTTCGAACGCGGCGAGCGCGTGCTCGTCGTAAGCGGTGCAAAACACCACGGCCGGCGGCGATTCGAGCCGGGCAAGATGGCGCGCGACCTCGAGCCCGTCCATCACCGGCATCGAGATGTCCAGCAGCAACGCGTCCACCGACAGGGACAGGGCGCGTTCGATCGCCTCGCGGCCGTTCGCCGCTTCGCCGGCGACCTCGCAGCCCGGCATCTCGGCCAGCATGGCGGCCAGCCGTTCGCGCGCCAGCGGTTCGTCGTCGACGATGAGCAACTTCATGCGCCGGCCTTCAGGGGCAGCCTGATCTCGCAACGATAATAGCCATCGGCGAATTCCCGCGTCATCCGCGCCTGCGCGCCGAACTGGTAGGCCAGCCGCTGCGCGACCGAAGCCTGCGCGTGCCGGTTGCCGCCGTCGCGCTCGCGTGGAGCCTGCGCCGGGTTGACGATGCGCAGCATCAACCAGGGCGACTCGACCCGGATCGAGATGTCGATCTCGCCGCCTTCGGCCAGCGGCGCGATGCCGTGCACGACGGCATTTTCCAGCAGGGGCTGCAGGATCAGGCGCGGCAGGGCCATCGCCCGCGGCGCGTCGTCGTCCACCTGCCAACGCACGCGCAGGCGCTCGCCAAGGCGCAGCTTTTCGATGGCGAGATAACGCTCGGCCAGATGGATCTCGTCGGCCAGCGTCGCTTCGCCGCGATCGGCGCCGAGCGCCGCGCGGAACAGTTCGGACAGGTCTTCCACCGCCTGCTCGGCGGTCGCCGGGTCGCGGCGCACCAGACTGGCGATGCTGTTCATGGAATTGAAGAGGAAATGCGGGCGGATGCGCGCCTGCAACGCGTCCACCGCGGCTTTCGCATTGGCGTTGACCTGCGACTGCCATTGTTCGCGCACGAAGAAGTAGCGCAGCGACAGCGCATTGATCAGCATCGCCAGCGCGGCGACGCTGCCGACGAAACGCCACTGCTGCGTCTCCGGCAAGGTATAGCCGAGCGCCAGGCCGAGATCGATCTGCTGCGCCGCCCAGGCGCCGAAGCCCGCGACCGGCAGCGGCATCAGCACCGCCAGCGGCAGGCCAAGGCTGATCGGCCGGCGGTCGAGCCACGGCTTCGCCTTGCACAGGGTCACGGCCAGGGTCAGCGCCAGCCAGCAGGAGAATGCGCTCGCGGCGACGAATTCCTCGAAACTCCAGCGCATCGATCGCGTCGGCGCCAGCGCGATGATGACGACCACGAGTTCGGCGATGCCGAGCACGGCCGCGATGCGCGGCAGGCTGCAGAAATCGGGAACCCAGGGATGCGTCGCGGTCATGGCGCGAGTATCGCCCGAATCGCCGCGCCGCCGCAGCGCTCCGTCGTGACCTCAGGGCTCGCCGGCGAAACGGCGCGACAGCCAGTCGCCGAGATCGCGGATTTCCTCGGCGCAAACGCTGTGCGGCATCGGATAACTATGCCATTCGACGGCGACGCCCAGGGTTTGCAAGGCCTCACGGCTGCGCTGGCCCAGCGCCTGCGGCACTACCGGGTCCTGCGACCCATGCGCCATGAATACCGGCGTCTTCCGTCCGGCCGCCGTGCTCTCGTCCTTCGTCGCGTTCGCCAGGGGCAGATAGGTGGACAGCGCGACGACGCCGGCCAGGCCCGCCTCGCGGCGCAAGGCCGCCGCCAGGGCGATCGCGCCGCCTTGCGAAAAGCCGGCCAGGATCGTGCGTTCGGCCGGCACGCCGCGGTCGCGCTCGCGCGCGATCAGGGCTTCGACTTCGCGGATCGAATCGCGCACGCCGCTTTCGTCGGCACGCTGGTCGATCTGCAGGCTGACGATGTCGTACCAGGCGCGCATCGGCACGCCGCCGTTGATCGTGACCGGGCGCACCTTGGCGTGCGGGAAGACGAAACGGATACCGGGCCAGCCGTCGCGCACGAGCTCGGGAACGATCGGCGCGAAGTCGTTGCCGTCGGCGCCGAGGCCGTGCAGCCAGACGATGCTCCAGGCGGGGCGCGGGCGGGTTTCGTGTTCGACGGTCTGCAGCATGGTCTTCCCGAAGGTCGTTCGCAGCCGCGATTCTCGCAGTTTTCGCCGTCCCGGGTCTGGCCGGCTCTCGGCCGCCAGCTCGCGCTATCCTCTGCGGAGTCCCGCCCCGGAGCTCCGCATGTCACTCGTCCGTCGTCTTTCCCTGCTGCCGGCGCTGTTAGCGTTCGCCACCGCGCAGGCGCACGAAAACCAGCTGCTGATCGCGCCGGTGAAGGGCTACACGCTCGACGCCGCCGGCAAGTTGCAGCGTTTCGATGCGCTATTGGTCGAGAATGGCAAGGTGGTCGCCACGGGAGATGCCGCACGCGCGCAGGCGCATGCCGATACGCAACGCATCGATGGCGGCGGTCGCGTCATGTTGCCGGGCCTGATCGACGCGCACGGCCATGTCATGGGGCTCGGCCAGATGGCGAGCCAGGCCGACCTAACGGCGGCGAAGTCGCTGGACGAGGCGCTGGCGATCGCGAAAACGCATGCCGAGGCCAGCAATTCAGGCTGGGTGCGTGGTCGCGGCTGGAACCAGGTGATCTGGAAACTGGGCCGCTTCCCGACCGCAAAGGAACTCGACACGGCCGTCGCTAATCGCCCGGCCTGGCTCGAGCGCGTGGATGGCCATGCGGGCTGGGCGAATAGTTTGGCGCTGGCGCGCGCCGGCATCACGCGCGACACGAAGGATCCCGTCGGCGGCCGCATCGAACGCGATGCGAACGGCGAAGCCACTGGCGTGCTGGTCGATGCTGCGATGGCCCTGGTCGAAAAATCCATTCCGGCGCCGGACGAGGACGAACGGGTCGATACGCTCGACGCCGCACTCGATGCGATGTCCCGCGTCGGCCTGACCGGCGTGCACGATGCCGGCATCGATGAGCCGACCTATCGCCTGTATCGGCGTTATGCCCAGCAAGGCCGCCTGACGACGCGCATCTACGCGATGATCGGCGGCACCGACAAGGATTTCGACGCCATCGCCGCCGATGGCCCGCCGGAAGGCGGCGGCCATGCCGACGAGATGCTGGGCGTGCGCAGCGTCAAGCTGTATTCCGACGGCGCGCTGGGCAGCCGCGGCGCCGCCTTGCTGGCGCCGTATTCGGACGATCCGAAAAACAGCGGCTTGTTGTTTTCCACGCAGGCGCAGATGGTGGCGATGATCGAAAAGGCATTCGCCAAGGGCTACCAGGTGAACGTGCACGCCATCGGCGATCGCGGCAACCGCGTCGTGCTCGACAGTTTCGCCGAGGCGTTCAAGAAATACCCGGACGCGAAGGCGCGGCGCAATCGCATCGAACATGCGCAGGTCGTCGCCGTCGAGGACATCCCGCGTTTCGTCGAACTCGGCCTGATCGCATCGATGCAGCCCACGCATGCGACCTCCGACATGAACATGGCCGAGGATCGCGTCGGCGCCGAGCGCCTGCGCGGCGCCTATGCCTGGCGCACGTTCCTGAAGCAGGGCACCGTCGTCGCCGGCGGTTCGGATTTCCCGGTCGAATCGGCCAACCCGTTCTTTGGTTTGTATTCGGCCGTCACGCGCCAGGACCACGACGGCAAGCCGCCCGGCGGCTGGCATCCGGAACAGGCGATGACGCGCGAGGAAGCGCTGCGCGCGTTCACCCTTGATGCGGCGTATGCCGCAGGGCAGGAAAAGGAACTCGGCACGCTGGAACCCGGCAAGCAGGCCGACTTCATCCTGATTGACCGCGATTACTTCACCGTCGATCCGGCGCAGATCTGGTCCACGCAGGTGCTGGAGACGTGGGTGGGTGGGAGGAAGGTCTATTCGCGCGACGACAGCGGCGAGGAATAGCACCTGGCCAGGCAATACCGATTCGCTCGAGTGGTGGCCCACCAGCAACCAAATTGCGCTGATAAGCTATTGAACAAGTTGAATTATAAGGCAGCCCCGGCTTCTGCGTGACTCACAATTTAGCTCACTTTCTACCTGGCTGTAGCCG
>CAYWHO010000148.1:0-5644 GCA_964458195.1 uncultured Arenimonas sp. | reverse complement strand
TGGCGCCGAGCGCACAGGCACGTGAACCGTCGATGAAGGCGTACTTCTTCTGCGCCGCGGCCCAGCCCTTCTGCAGGTCTTCCAGCGGGCGATCGCCCCAGTGCTGCGAGATAGCATCGGTGAAAGCCTGGCCGTAACCGGTCGAGCCATGGAAATCGATCATCACGACCGCGAAGCCTTGGCCGGCGTATGTCTGCGGATTCCAGCGGAAGCTCCAGCCGTCGCCGAAGCTGCCCTGGGGGCCGCCGTGGATCAGGAACGCGACCGGGTATTTCTTGCCGGCCTGGTAGTTCCACGGCTTGACCACGTAGCCGCGCACGGTTTCGCCGTTCCAACCGATGAAGTCGAACTGCTCGTACTGGCCGAAGGCGATGTCCTTGAGCTTGTCGGCGTTGTTGACGCTGATCTGGCGCGCGGCGCTGCCGTCGCTACGCGCGGCGAACAGATCGCCCGGCGACTTCAGGCTGTTGCGCACGAATACCAGGGTGTCGCCAGCAAGATCGAAGGCCGCGATGGAACCGTCGCCCGCCACGCGCGTCGCCTGCCCGCTGGCGATGTCGAAGGAGAACAGCGGATGCTGGCCCAGTTCCTGCGCCGTCGTGTAGATGCGCTTGCCGTCGGCGGACAGCTTGATATTGTCGGCCGAGGCATCCCACTGCGGATCGAGTTCGCGGCTGGCGCCACTGGCGAGATCGAGCGACATCAGGGCGAAACGGTCGGCCTCGAAACCGGGGCGTTTCATCGCGCGGTAGTAGATTGTCTTGCCGTCGGCGCTGAAGACCGGGCCGGTATCCCAGGCGGGATTGGCCGCGGTCAGGTTCTTCGGCGCTTCCGTCCCTGCAACCGGCGCGAGGAAGATGTCGAAGTTCGTCGACCAGGGCTCGGTCTTGCCGGCGATGCGCACGCTGAAGGCGATGGACTTTCCGTCCGGCGACCAGGCGAATTCATCAACATCGCCGAAAGGCTTGGACGGGATGTCGCCGTCGATGCCGCGACTGAGTTTCGCCGGCTCGCCGGCCAACTTGCCGTCGGCCCCGAAGCTCGCGACGAAGAGCTGGTTGCGCCGGCCATCGGCCCAGGTATCCCAATGCCGGATGAAGACCTTGTCGAAGACGACGCCGCGCGCCTTGCGCGCAGCCATTTCGTCGACACGCTTCTTGCTGCAGTCGAGCGTGTCGCAATCGTTGAACACTTCGAAAGCCAGGGCGATCGACTTGCCGTCCGGCGAAAGCTTGTAACCGCCGACGTCCATCGCGTAGTTCGACAACTGCACCGCCTCGCCGCCGGCCACCGCCTGCGACCACAGCTGCATCGAACCGGACTTGGCCGACAGGAAATAGACGGATTTTCCGTCCGGCGAAAAGGCCGGACTGTTGACGCTCATGCCCTCGGCGGTGAAGCGCAGGGGCGGCGCCGCATCGCGCGCGACCAGATTCTCGATCCACAGGCCGGTGCGGCTCTTGTTGGCGTCCAGATCGGTCTGGCGCACGGCGAAGACGACGCGACGACCATCAGGCGACAATACCGGGCTGGAGATGCGATCGAGCGCGGCCATGTCGCGGACGTCCAGAGGGCGCGAGGCCTGCGCGGCGGCCGGCAACAGGGCGCCCATCAGCAAGGGCAGGAAAGCGTGACGAAGCATCATGCGGGCTCCACGAAAGCAGGAAAGCGTTGCCGGCACCCGCCGGCAACGCAGGAAAGGATCAATGCTGGCCAGCGTTCTTGACGCTGCTGCGGAACAGCAGCCAGCCGACGAAGGCGAGCACGGCGAGACCGGCGATCTGGCCGAAGTGGAAGCTCTCCGGCAGCGCCAGCACGTCGGGACGACCGCTGACGACGATCGGGATCGCGATGGCGATGCCCATCAAGGCCTCGCCGGTAATCAGGCCGGCCGAGAACAATGTACCTGGACGATGCAGCTTGTCGCGCGCTTCCTCGTTATCGCCGACGGGATGCTTCATTTCGACGAAATGCGCGACCAGGCTGCCGAGGAAGATGGGAACCATCAGTTCCAGCGGCAGGTAGATGCCGATGGCGGCGGCGAGCACCGGCACGCGGAACTTCGCGCCGCGCGCTTTCTGCCATTCGTCGAAAGCGATGATGGCGGCGCCGATCACCATGCCGACGACGATCATGTCCCAGGGCAGCTTGCCGCCGAACATGCCCTTCGCCACCGAGGCCATCAGGGTCGCCTGCGGCGCGGCCAGCGAATTCGGATGCGCCTCGGTCGGCGGGCCGATGCCGTAGGCCGTGGCCAGCAGGTTCAGTACCGGCGCCATGATCAGGGCGCATGAAAAGGCGCCGATACCGAGCATCAGCTGCTGTTTCCAGGGCGTGGCGCCGACGAGATAGCCTGCCTTCAAGTCCTGCAGGTTGTCGCCGCCGACAGCGGCCGCGCAGCAGACCACGGCCCCGATCATGATCGCGGCGACCGCACCGACCGGCGAACTGCTCCCGAGCAGCAGCACGAGCACCGCGGAGGCGAACAGGATCGTCGCGATCGTGATGCCCGACACCGGATTGTTCGACGAACCGACGAGACCGGCGAGATAGGCCGACACCGAAACGAACAGGAAGCCGGCCACGATCATGATGACCGTCATCGGCACGCTGACGCCCCAGTTCTGCACGATGGCCTGGTACAGGGCCAGCAGCGGCAGGGTGAAAAGCACCAGTGCCACCAGCATCCATTTCATCGGCAGGTCGCGCTCGGTCTCGGCGACATTCGCATCCGAACCCTTGCGCGCAGCGGCGATGCCGCTCTTGACGCCCGACAACAACGACTTGCGCAGCGAGAACAGCGTCCACACGCCGCCGATCAGCATGGCGCCGACGCCGAGATAGCGGATCTTCTCGGCGCGGATCAGTCCCGCCGCATCGGCGGCGCTGAGTCCGACGAGTTGCGCCGCCATGGCCGGATCATTCGCGGCGAAGAAAGCGTGGTAGATCGGGATCGCGATGTTGTAGGACAGGATGCTGCCCGAGACCACGACGATGCCGATGTTCAGGCCGACGATATAACCGACGCCGAGCAGCGCCGGCGACAGGTTGGTGCCCATGTAGCCGAGATACTTGCCGAAGAAACCCGCGCCCGCTGCGTTATCCGGAATCATGCGCAGACCGCTCTCGGCCGCGAGCTTGATCGCGGCGCCGAGGAAAGCGGAAATGCCGAGGATCTTCAGGCCCGGGCCGGGATTCTCGCCGGCCTTCAGCACTTCGGCCGCGGCTTTGCCTTCCGGGAAGGGCAGCGGATCCTCGACGATCATCGAGCGCCGCAAGGGCACCGAGAACAGTACGCCGAGCAGACCGCCGAGGCCGGCGATCGCCAGCACCCAGGAATATTTGAAGCTGTCCCAGTAGCCCAGGATGATCAGCGCCGGGATCGTGAAGATCACGCCCGCTGCGATCGACGAGCCGGCCGAGGCGCCGGTCTGCACGATGTTGTTTTCGAGGATCGTGCCGCCGCCGAGCAGGCGCAGCACGCCCATGGACACTACGGCGGCAGGAATCGCCGTAGCGATCGTCAGGCCGGCGAAGAGACCGAGATAGGCGTTCGCGGCGGACAGGATGACCGCCAGGATCATCGCCAGCAGCACGGCGCGGAAAGTCAGTTGCGGGGGCGACGCAGGATTCATCGGGAACTCCAGGACCTGGAAACCCGGCGATGGTGGCACGAGCCGGCGGCTATACTCAAACCCGCACCCTTTCCGGATTCCGAACGTGACCCCTGTCGCAGAAGCCAAGCCGGCGGCCGAGGGCCGCGACGACCAGTTCCTCGGGCACCCGAAAGGCGTGTACGTCTGCTTCTTCACCGAGATGTGGGAGCGCTTCTCCTTCTACGGCATGAAGGCGTTGCTCCTGCTGTATCTGTTGAAGTACCACCTGTTCAGCGACGACGCCGGCTACAGCGTTATCGGCGCCTATGGCGGGCTCGTCTACTGCCTGCCGGTGATCGGCGGCCTGCTCGCCGATCGCTGGCTGGGCATGCGCAAGGCGGTGGTGTTCGGCGGCGTGCTGCTGGTGCTCGGGCATCTCGGCATGGCGGTGGAAGGCGTGCAGGCGCACAAGGTCGGCGACCAGATCGTGCGCGACGAAAGCGCCTTGTGGGTCTTCTATTTCTCGCTGGCCCTGATCATCCTCGGCGTCGGTTTCCTGAAACCGAACATCTCCACCATCGTCGGCAAGCTCTACCGCGACGACGATCCACGCCGCGACTCGGGCTTTTCCCTGTTCTATGCCGGCATCAACCTCGGCGGCTTGCTCTCGGCGCTGGTGTGCGGCTACCTCGGCGAAACCTATGGTTGGCGTTGGGGCTTCGGTGCGGCCGGCCTCGGCATGCTGGTCGGCCTGCTGATGTTCCTGTGGGGCCAGCGCTATCTCCACGGCCATGCCGAACCGCCGGCACCGGAAAAACTGCGTGAACGCATCTTCGCCGGGCTGAGGCGCGAGCACGCGATCTATCTCGGTTCGCTGCTCGGCCTCGCACCGGTCGCCTGGCTGATGTGGGCGACGGCGAACGGCGCCTTCCAGTTCGGTGAATTGTCTCCGGCTTTGTTGGTGATGATCCTGGTGATGCTGTGCGTGTTGGTGTGGTTCGTCTGGTTCGTCATCACGCAATGCAATCGCGTCGAGCGCGGTCAGATGATCGCGCTGATCGTGCTGATCCTGATGGCCCTGCTGTTCTTCACCCTCTACGAGCAGACCTACGGCTCCTGGGTGACGTTCAACGACCGCCTGCTGACCTCGGATTTCTTCCCGTCGCTGGTGCTGAAGGAAAAACTGCCGGTCAGCTACTACGTGATCGCGCTGCTGTTGATGCCGGCCAGCTTCGTCATCTCGATGCTGATGGGCCGTCGGGCCGGCCCGCGTTTCGGCGTGATGCTTTTCGCCCTGTCCGGCTTCGCGACCCTGTTGATGGTGCTCGGCATGGCCATCCTGCAGCCGCAGAATGCGAGCTCGCTGACCTTCCTCGGCAGTCTGTTCGTCCTGCTGCTGGCGCCGATCTTCACCGGCCTCTGGGGTTTCCTCGACCGCTTCGGCGCGAACCCCGGCAAGCCGCTGAAAAGCGCCATCGGCCTGGTGTTCGGCGGCCTCGCCTTCATCCCGCTGGTGATGGCGGCCTCGTCCATCGGGCAGACGCAGCAGCTCGGCAGCGTCTGGTGGCTGGTGCTCGCCTATTTCGTGCTCGAGGTCGGTGAGATGTGCCTGTCGCCGGTCGGCCTGTCGGCGGTGACCCAGCTGTCGGTCAAGCGCGTCGTCAGCCTGATGATGGGCACCTGGTTCCTCGCCACCGCGTTTTCCGAGGCGTTGGCGGCCGAGTTCGGCAAGCTCGCCTCGCTCGACAAATTCGATGCCGGCAACCTGACCGACATGGCGGCCGCGGCGACGGTCTACGGCGACCTGTTCTGGCTGTTGACCAAGGTCGGGCTCGGCTGCGGCCTGGTCGCCCTGCTTCTCGTGCCGGTACTGAACCGGCTCATGCACGGCGTGAAGTAGGCGCCGGAGCCGCAGGTATAATTGCGGCTTCTCCACTCAGGGCGCGAGGGTTCCCATGGCCGCGATGATGAAGGCGCTGGTCAAGCGCAAGCCGGAAAAAGGCATCTGGATGGAACAGGTGCCGGTGCCCTCGCCCGGCGCGAACGAG
>CAYWHO010000147.1:0-5661 GCA_964458195.1 uncultured Arenimonas sp. | reverse complement strand
GTGCGGGTGGTACTTGCCGATGACGTCGCCGACGATGCGCGCCGACTTCACATAGGGTTTGTTCGAGTGCGCGCCAAGCTCGTGCATGGCGTAGAGAACGCGCCGATGGACCGGCTTTAGGCCGTCCCGGACGTCCGGGAGAGCGCGGCCCACGATCACGCTCATGGCGTAATCGAGGTAACTCCTGCGCATCTCGTCTTCCAGGTTGACGGGGATGATTTCCTTGGCGAGCTCTGTCATTCAACGATCCGTTCTGACACTGCGGGAAGCCCGTTCCGGCGAAGCCGGAAAACGCGGGCGGAAGCGACGGGAAATTGTAGCAGAACGCGGACTCGAAAGCCGCCGATTTGGACCGGAAAATCAGTGATTTACCGCGCCCCTGCGAGCGCAAGATCGGCCGCCGCCGGAACCGCCCCGCGGCGGGCGCGAAAAGTCCGCGTCAGCGGCGGAACAGGGCCGCCATCTTCGCTGCGTCGGGCCGTTCGATGACGCCCTTTTCGGTCACGATGGCGTCGATCAATTCCGCCGGCGTGACGTCGAACACCGGGTTGAAGGCGGCGACGCCTTCGGCCACCGTGCGTTGCCCCGATATCGCCAGCAACTCGGCGCCATCGCGCTCCTCGATGTGGATGTGGCTGCCGTCCGGGGTGTCCATGTCCACCGTCGAGGACGGAGCGACGACCATCACTCGAACGCCATGGTGCCGTGCCGCGATGGCATGGTGATACGTGCCGATCTTGTTGGCCGTGTCGCCGTTGGCGCAGATGCGGTCGGCACCGACGATCAGCCATTGCACCGTACCCGATTTCATCAGGTGCGCGCCGGCCGCGTCGGCGATCAGCGTCGCCGCAATGCCGTCTTCCTGCAGCTCCCAGACCGTCAGCCGCGCGCCCTGCAGCCAGGGGCGGGTTTCGCTGGCGAAAACCTTTCCGATCCGGCGCGAGGCAACGCCCGCGCGGATCACGCCCAGCGCCGTGCCGAAACCGGCGGTGGCCAGCGAACCGGTATTGCAATGGGTCAGCACGCCCGAGCCTGGCGCGATCAGGCCGGCGCCGAGCACACCCATGCGACGGTTCGCCGCCAGGTCTTCGCGTTCGATCGCCAAGGCCTCGCGTTCGATGATTTCGCGCCAGTCGGCGCCGGCGTCGCGCAGCGCGCGGCGCATGCGGGCGATCGCCCACATCAGGTTCACTGCGGTCGGGCGCGAGCGGTTCAGCGCGTCGATATCGGCCGCCATGGATTCGAGCGCCTGTACGCCGTCGGCGGCCTCGATGTCGCGGGCCGCCAGCACGACGCCGAAGGCGGCGGCGATGCCGATGGCCGGGGCACCGCGCAAGACGAGGTCGCGAATGGCCTCGCCGACAGCATGGCTGCCGTTGCACTGCACGTATTCGACCGAGAACGGAAGCTTGCGCTGGTCGAGCAGTTCCAGGTGCGTGCCGCGCCAACGGATCGGGCGAATGCGGTCGTAACGGTCGAAGTCGAGGCTGTGGTCCGTGTCCATCGCCACAGTTTAACAAAGCGAAGGGTTATGCTTGGCGCATGCCCGCCCGCAAACCGCAACGTCGCCGTACCGATCGTGTCGTGGCCGCGAGCCCGCCGACCCGGAGCATCGAATCGGTACTGCACGCCGCCTGCGTGAAAGCCGGCGCCGCCGCCGCGCTGCAGGTGTCGCTGGAGCGCCTGCCCCTGCTCAAACCTTTCCTGCCGCGACCGATCACGCACGCCGCACGCGGCGACGCGCCGGAACGGATACAGCGATTGCTGGTGAAGGAGATCTACCTGCGCTACGGCATCAAGCCCGCCGGATGGGAAGTCGAGGGCATCCTGGCGGTCGCGCAGACGCAGAGCGTGCTGACGCCCCTGGCCACGCAGGAAGGTTTGAACGCCGTGCTGCGCACCTGGCTGCCGGCGCGTCTGAGCACGCCCCTGCTGCGTTACACACCGCTGGAACCGCTGGTCACCGCCTCCGCTCGCGCCGTCGCCGCGACCTGGGCAGCCGGCCGCTACGCCGACAGCGTGTGCCGCTTGCGCAAGGCCGGCGCGGATTGGCTGCCGGCGCCATTGAACGACGCGCTCAGCCTGGCGCCCTCCAAACTCAAACGCTGGAGCGCGGAGGCCCTGGCCCTCGCCCTGCCGCCGTTGCGCCTCGCGAAAACCTGGGGCGAACGCGCGGCCCGTGCCCTGCCGGCCGCCGCGCCCGAGCCGCGTACGCCACCGAAAAAACGGTCCGCGGCGAAAAAGCGCAAGAGGCAGGCAGGCTGATGTTGCGCCGCTTACGGGCAAAATCGCCGGCGAGCCGCCCGCGATACAGGAACTGCATCACAATACCGCGGCAGCGAATATCAGCATCATGGCCAGGCCTTGAGGTGATTCCATGAAAACCCGGCCGGCCAGCATTCGCCTGCTTCCCTACGCCGCCAGCGCTGTCGCCCTGGCGGCGCTGGCATTCTGGCTGGGATTTTCCGATGGGCATCCCCTCGTCGCGGCGCTGGTATTCGTGCTCGGCCTGGCGCTGCTGCTGTATTTCCATCGCCAGCAGACCGATGCGGCGCGCAAGCTGCAAATGCATGCGCAAACGGCGCACAACTTCCACCGCGAACTGCAGCGCGTGCAGGCGCAGCAGGACACGCATACCGCCGACCTGAACCTGCTCGGCCGCTACGGCAATCTGTTGCTAGGTTGCACCGACCTGGCCGAAGCCCTGCAGATCAGCCAGCAGATGCTGTCCATGCTGCTGCCCGGCAGTGCCGGCAGCATTTATCCGTTGCTGGAAGGCGAGGGCCTGGCCGAAGCCAGTCATCTCTGGGGCATCCACGCCGCCGAGACGAAATCCCTGGCCAGCGCCAACGACTGCTGGGCGATGCAGCGCAAACGCCTGCACGTGAGTCATCTCGACAGTCCCGGCAGCGTCTGCCCGCATGTCATCCACCCCGAACTCGACGAACCGGTCTGCGCCGCCTGCATCCCGCTGACCGCCCAGGGCGAATCGCTGGGCTGGATCTATCTCAGTGCGCCGGGCGTCGGCCCGTTCCCGAAGCTCCCGGTCGCGATCGCCGCGAGCGAACAACTCGCGCAGGCGCTGGCCAACCTGCGCCTGCGGCAAAGCCTGCGCGACCTGTCGGTACGCGATCCGCTCACCGGCCTGTTCAATCGCCGTTACCTGACCGAATCGCTCGGGCGCGAGATGACGCGCAGCGGCCGGCGCAAGCAGCCGCTGGCGGTGATGACCTTCGACCTCGACCATTTCAAGGCCTTCAACGACAGCTACGGCCATGGCGCCGGCGATGCGGTGCTGGTCGCGTTCGCGCGATTGCTGCGCGATCGTTCGCGCAACGAGGACATCGCCTGCCGGATGGGCGGCGAGGAATTCATCGTGATCCTGCCGGAGATGGATCGCGGCGTCGCCCTGCGGCGCGCCGAAGAAGTGATGCGCGAACTCGCCGGCGTCGAGATCGTGCACGAAGGCATCACCCTGCCGCCGGTGACGACCTCGATCGGCGTGGCGGTGTTCCCCGAACATGCCGCCAAGCCCGAAGAGTTGCTGGCCCGCGCCGACCAGGCGCTTTACGAAGCCAAGTCGGCCGGCCGCAATCGCGTCGTCGTCGCCGGCTGAATTCGCCGGCGCTCAGGCCCGGTCGAAGGGAAACGCGAGCACGTCGCCGAGCTTGTCGCTGCCCATCATCGCCATCAGCAATCGATCGACGCCCATGGCGACGCCGGCGCAGGCCGGCAGTTTGGGCAGGGCGGCGAGCAGGCGCTCGTCCACCGGCGGTTGCACCGAGGCGCGCTTTTGCCGCGTCGAAAGATCGCGTCCGAAACGCTGGCGCTGCTCGCTGGCGTCGTTGAGTTCGTGATAGCCGTTGGCCAGTTCCAGCGGACCGACATAAACCTCGAAACGCTCCGCGACAGGCACGTCGCCGGTTTTGATCTTCGCCAGCGCGCATTGGCTGGCGGGATAGTCGTAGACGATGAGGATGCGATTGGCCGGGATGGTCGGCTGGATCAGATGCGTCATCAGCAGGTCGAGCCAGTCGTCGCGGGTCAGCCCGTCCGGCTCGATGTCGTACACCGCCAGCGGGCCGCGCAACTCGGCCTCGCTCGCGGTGAGCGGGTCGAAGCCGAAGCTGTCCTGGTAGAGCTGGCGGAAACTCACGTCGCGGATGGTGGCGCGGCGCCCGGCCAGGTGCAGGGCGTCCTTCACCAACTCGGCGCATTCGTCCATCAGTTCGAGATGGTTCCAGCCGACGCGATACCACTCGAGCATGGTGAATTCGGGATTGTGCCGCTTGCCGGCTTCGCCGTTGCGGAACACCCGTCCGAGCTCGTAGCAGTCGCCGATGCCGGCGGCGAGCAGACGCTTGAGCGGGAACTCCGGCGACGTGCGCAGCCAGCGCATGCCTGCGCCGGCGGCCTTTGGCCCCATGAACTGCAACTGGAAACTTTCGATGTTCGGATCGGTGTTGCCGGCCGAAGACAAGATCGGCGTCTCGACCTCGAGCACCTTGCGTTCGGCGAAATAGCGGCGGATCAGCGCGTAGAGCTCGGCGCGCAGGCGCAGGGCCTTGGCGTTCGCGGTCGGTTTCCAGTCTTTCATGCCCTCACTCTGGCACCAGCGCGCGACGCTCGCAAGACAATCTCCGGCGCGCGACGACGACGGTTCAGGAATGCTCTTCGAGAAAGGCCAGCAGGCGCGCTTCGTCCCAGATTTCGACGCCCAGTTCGCGCGCCTTGTCGAGCTTGGAGCCCGCCGCCTCGCCGGCGACGACGAAACTGGTCTTCTTGGAGACGCTGCCGGCGACCTTGGCGCCCAATGCCTCCAGGCGATCGCCGGCCTGGTCGCGGCTCATCGCCGCCAGCGCCCCGGTCAACACCACGGTCTTGCCGGCGAGAGGACCTTCGGCCGATCGCTGCGGCGCACCCTCGGGCCAGCGCACGCCGGCCGCACGCAATGCCGCGATGGCTTCGCGATTGTGCGGTTCGCGGAAGAAGCCGACGATGCGGCGCGCCACGATGGGGCCGACATCGGGCACTTCCAGCAAGGCGGCTTCGTCCGCCGCCATCAGCGGATCGAGCGCGCCGAAGAATTTCGCCAGGGTCTTGGCGGTGGATTCGCCGACGTCGCGGATGCCCAGCGCGAACAACAGGCGCTCCAGGCTGGTCGACTTGCTGGCATCGATCGCGGCCAGCAGGTTTTCCGCCCACTTCGTCGCGACCTTACCCGTCTTCGTCGTTTCCGGCACGGTCCCGTCGCGTTCGTCGGCGCGTCGGCGCATGTCGAGGAAGTCCTGCAGGCCGAGACGATAGAGGTCGGCCACGCCGTGCACGAAGCCCAGGTCCACCAGGTCTTCGACGATGCGGTCGCCGAGGCCTTCGATGTCCATCGCGCGCCGCGAAGCGAAATGGATCAGGGCCTGGGCGCGCTGGGCGGGGCAGTACAGGCCGCCGCTGCAGCGCAGAACCGCCTCGCCTTCTTCGCGCGTCGCCGCCGAGCCGCAAACCGGGCAAGCCGTCGGCATCGCGTAAGGCGGATGCAAGGGTTGCCCGTCGGCATCGAGCGGACGTCGTTCGTCCACCACGCGCAGCACTTCCGGAATCACGTCGCCGGCGCGGCGCACGATGACGGTGTCGCCGACCCGCACGTCCTTCCGGCGCACCTCG
>CAYWHO010000146.1:0-5753 GCA_964458195.1 uncultured Arenimonas sp. | reverse complement strand
CGCCTCGCATCGCACCGTCGATGGCGGGCCGGCCCTGTGGTCGGGTTTCGTCAAACCCTTCGTCTGGGCCGGCGAGGCCTACCAGGGCCAGTATCCCTTGCTCGTATCCGATCGCTACCTGATCGTCGATGCTTCGCTCGCACGCTGCGCCGAACTCGGCACGCGGGCGATCGCGCATGGCTGCACCGGCATGGGCAACGACCAGGTGCGTTTCGACCTGGCGGTGAAAGCCTCGGGCGACTACCAGATCGTCGCGCCGATCCGCGAAATCCAGAAGGAACACACCGAGGTTCGCGCCTACGAGCAGGCCTACCTCGAACAGCGCGGTTTCGGCGTGCGCGCCAAGCAGAAGGCCTACACGATCAACGAGAACCTGCTCGGCCTGACGATGTCCGGCGGCGAGATCGACCGTTGGCAGGCGCCGGGCGAGGGTGCGCGCGGCTGGTGCAAGCCGCGCAGCGAGTGGCCGGCGCAGCCGCTGCGCGTGAAGATCGGCTTTTCGAAGGGCGAAGCGGTTTCGCTGGACGGCGTGCACCTCGCCGGACACGAGTTGCTGGCGAAACTCAATGCCCTGTTCGCCGCCTATGGTGTCGGTCGCGGCATCTACACCGGCGATACCACCATCGGCCTGAAGGGCCGCATCATTTTCGAAGCGCCGGGTCTGGTCGCGTTGCTGACGGCGCATCGGGCGCTGGAGGAGGCGGTGTTGAGCAAGCAGCAGAATCGCTTCAAGCCGGACGTGGCGCGGAAGTGGGTGGAACTGGTGTACGAAGGTTTTTACCACGACCCGCTGAAGACCGATCTCGAAGCTTTCCTGGCGTCCAGCCAGGCCTGCGTGGAGGGCGAGGTCGTGCTGGAAACGCAGGGCGGTACCGTGTCCGCGGTGGCCGTCCACTCCGACCGCATCCTCAACGCCAAGGGCGCCACCTATGCGCAGGCGGCCGATTGGGGCGTGGCCGAAGCGGAAGGCTTCATCAAGCTTTTCGGCATGAGCAGCACGCTCTGGGCCGAGGTGAATCGTTGAGGCCAATGCAGGGGCGACGCAAGTCGCGACCTTCGCTGGCCGGTTGCTGCAATCGCGACTCGCGTCCTAAAGGGATTTTCTTCGGGGCATCGCTCCTACACGATGACATGAACATGCTTGACGCAATCCTCCCTCACCTTGAACACCTGGTCTCCTTCGACACCCGCAATCCCCCGCGCGCGATCGGCAGCGACGGCATCTTCGATTATCTGCGCACGCAGCTGCCGGGTTTCGAAATCCGCGTGAACGATCACGGCGACGGTGCCGTGTCCTTGCTGGCGGTTCGCGGCCAGCCGACGCGCTTGTTCAACGTGCATCTGGACACCGTGCCTTCGTCGCCCGCCTGGACGGCCGATCCGCTGAAACTGCGCATCGAAGGCGATCGCGCCATCGGGCTAGGCGCCTGCGACATCAAGGGCGCCGCCGCCTGTTTGCTCGCGGCGGCGCAGGCTAGCGACGGCCCGGCCGCCTTTCTTTTCAGCAGCGACGAGGAAGCCAACGATGCGCGCTGCATCCCGGCCTTCCTGAAAACCGACCACGGCTTCCAGGAGGTGATCGTCGCCGAACCCACGCAGGGCGAAGCGGTACTGGCGCATCGCGGCATTTGCTCGGTGCTGATGCGTTTCCGCGGCGAAGCGGGGCATGCCTCCGGTGCGCAGGCCTTGCAGGCCAGCGCCTTGCACCAGGCCATGCGCTGGGGCAGCCGCGCGCTAGATCTGGTGGAGGCGCAGTCGCACCAGCGCTTCGGCGGCTTGACCGGCCTGCGGTTCAATGTCGGCAAGGTCGAAGGCGGCATCAAGGCGAATGTCATTGCGCCAGCGGCCGAAGTGCGTTTCGGTTTTCGTCCCTTGCCTTCGCAATCGGCCGACGAACTGCATGCGCAATTCGGCACGCTGGTACCGGCCGGTGCGGTCGAACGTTACGAAGAAACGTTTCGCGGACCGCCGTTGCCGGCCGGCAACACCGCCGATGCCGAGAACCGTCGGTTGGAAGCGCGCGACCTCGCCGACGCGCTCGGCCTGCCCATCGGCAACGCGGTCGATTTCTGGACCGAAGCCTCGCTGTTCTCGGCTGCTGGCCTGACCGCGATCGTTTACGGGCCCGGCGATATCGCCCAGGCCCACACTGCCGACGAATGGGTCGCGCTCGATCAACTCGAACGCGTGGCGCAGTCCTACGTGCGCATCCTGGGGAACCGATGAACGCCGCCCTCGTCACCGCCGCTACCACCGCGACCCGGGGGTCGCTTCCGTCGTCCCGACCTGCAGGACCTTGCAATGACTGAGTTGCGCACCACGATCGTCCGCCTGCTGTCCAACATGGCCAGCGCCAAGGAGATCCAGCTCTACCTCAAGCGCTTTTCGCAGGCCGGCGCCAGCAAGTTCGCCGTCGTCAAGGTCGGCGGCGCCGTGCTGCGCGACGATCTCGATGCGCTGGTGTCCTCGCTGTCCTTCCTGCAGCAGGTCGGCCTGACGCCCATCGTCGTGCATGGCGGTGGTCCCCAGCTCGACGAGGAGATGCAACAGGCCGGCATCGCCAAGGAAACGCAGGACGGGCTGCGCGTGACGCGCGCCGACAGCCTCGCGGTCGTGCGCCGCGTACTCCAGCGCGAGAACCTGCGCCTGGTCGAAGCCCTGCAAGCCCAGGGCGTGCGCGCGACCTCGATCACCTCGGGCGTGTTCGAATCCGAATGCCTCGACGCCGAGCGCTACGGCCTCGTCGGCAAGGTCGCGAAAGTGCATACCGATGCGATCGATGCGGCCATCGGCATCGCTTCGATCCCGGTCATCGCCAGCCTCGGCGAGACCCGGGGCGGGCAGATCCTCAACGTGAATGCCGACTGGGCCGCGAACGAACTGGTCAAGACCCTGCAGCCCTACAAGATTGTTTTCCTGACCGGCACCGGCGGCCTGCTCGACGGCGACGGCGAGATCATCGACTCGATCAACCTCAGCACCGAATACGACGAACTGCTGGCGCAGCCCTGGCTGCATTCGGGCATGCGGGTGAAGATCGAGCAGATCCACGACCTGCTGATGCAATTGCCGATGTCGTCCTCGGTTTCGATCACGCGGCCGGATGAGCTGGCCAAGGAACTGTTCACCCATCGCGGCTCCGGCACTCTGGTCCGCCGCGGCGAGAAGATCCGTGTGTTCGAACGCTGGGACCAGCTCGACCTGCCGCGGCTGCAGTCCCTGGTCGAATCGGGTTTCGGCCGGCGCCTGCATGCCGATTATTTCGAGACCACCGAGCCCTACCGGATCTACGTCAGCGAACACTACCGCGCCGCGCTGATCCTGACCCTGGAGAACGGCATCCCGCACCTGGACAAGTTCGCCGTCAGCGACGACGCGCAGGGCGAAGGCCTGGGCCGCGCGGCCTGGCAGGTCATGCGCGCCGACAATGCGCGCCTGTTCTGGCGCTCGCGCAGCGACAACGCCATCAACGACTTCTACTTCGACGAAGCCGACGGCTGTTTGAAGGGCGAGCGCTGGAACGTATTCTGGTACGGTCTGGAAAGCTTCGACGACATCCGTTTCGCGGTCGAACACTGCCTGGCCCGCCCGGCCACCCTGAAGAGCGCCTGAGATGAGCGACGCACCGCACTGGATCCAACCCGTCGCCTTGCGCGGCCGCCATGTTTCGCTGGAACCGCTGGCGCTCGAACACGTGCCTGGCCTGCGGGCCGCGGCGGCCGACGGCGAACTATGGAAACTCTGGTACACCTCAGTACCCTCGCCGGAACAGGCGCAGGCCTATGTCGAAACGGCCCTGCAACTTCGCGAGGCGGGCCTGGCCATGCCCTGGGTCGTGCGCGATGCTACCGGCGACATCGTCGGCAGCACGCGCTACGGTAATGTCGAGGCCGCCAACCGCCGTGTCGAAATCGGCTGGACCTGGTACGCGAAGCGCGTGCAGCGCAGCGGTCTGAATACCGAAGCCAAGCTGTTGCTGCTCACGCACGCCTTCGAAGCGCTCGAATGCAACGCCGTCGAATTCCGCACCAACTGGTTCAATCATGCCTCGCGCAATGCCATCGCCAGGCTTGGTGCGAAGCAGGATGGGGTGCTGCGCAGCCACATGCGCATGCCGGACGGCAGCTATCGCGACACGGTCGTGTTCTCGATCCTGGCGACGGAATGGCCGCAGGTGAAACGCCATCTGCAGTTCAAGCTGGAACAGCACGCCTCATGAAACGCATCGGCCTGCTGGGTGCGCGTGGCCATGTCGGCGCCGAACTGATCGGCCTGCTGGCCGCGCATCCCGGTTTCGAGCTCGGCTTCGTCTCCTCGCGCGAGCGGGCAGGGCAGCCGGTGGCTGCGCATCATCCGCAGGTGAATCCGGAACTGCGCTACGTGGACGTTTCGCCCGAAACCCTGGCCGATCATCCGGCCGATGCGATCGTGCTGGCCCTGCCGAACGGCAAGGCGGCGCCTTATGTCGCCGCGATCGATGCGAGCGCGCCTGCCACGGTGTTGCTCGATCTGTCGGCGGACTACCGTTTCGACGAGGGCTGGTACTACGGTCTGCCGGAGCTGACGCGAGGCGGGTACCACGGCCAGAAACGCATCAGCAATCCCGGTTGTTACGCCACGGCGATGCAACTGGCGCTGGCGCCGGTGCGCGAGCTGCTCGACGGCCCCGCGCAGTGTTTCGGCGTTTCCGGTTACAGCGGCGCCGGCACCACGCCGTCGGACAAGAACGACCCGGCGAAGCTGCGCGACAATCTGATGCCGTATTCGCTGGTCGGTCATGTGCACGAGCGCGAGGTCTCGCGCCGGCTCGGGCATGCCGTGCAGTTCATGCCGCATGTGGCGCCGCACTACCGCGGTCTCAGCATTACCGCGAACCTGAGCCTGTCCCAGGCTGTCACCCTCGATCAGGTACAGGAGCGTTACCGCAGTGCGTACGGCGCCGAGCCGCTGGTAGCCGTGCAGGTCGAAGCGCCCTGGGTGTCGGAGATCGCCGGCAAGCCGGGCGCCGTGGTCGGCGGCTTCACCCTGTCGGAAGACGGACGCCGACTCGTGGTCGTGTCCGTGCTCGACAACCTGCTCAAGGGTGCGGCGACGCAGGCATTGCAGAACTTGAACCGTGCCTTCGGTTTCGACGAAACCCTCGGCATTCCCCTGTAGGAGCGACGCGAGTCGCGACCGTTTCCAACCGCCTGGCAGGTCGCGACTTGCGTCGCTCCTACGGGAACACGGTAATGAGGTGCAATGATGTCCGATCTTCTCTGGCAAAAACCCGGCGTCGAGGTCGACGCGAAGATCCAGGCCTTCCTCGCCGGCGAAGACGTGCTGCTGGACCGCGAATTCTTCCTGTTCGACATCAAGGCCAGTGCTGCGCATGCCGAGGGCCTGCAGCGCATCGGAATTCTCGATGCCGACGAGATCGAAGCGCTCAAGCGCGAGCTCGCCGCGTTGGCCGACGATTTCAGCGCCGGCCGTTTCGTCCTCGACGCGCGTTTCGAGGACGGGCATTCGGCCATCGAGGCGCGCCTGATCGAGCGGCTGGGCGATACCGGTCGGCGCATCCACACCGGGCGTAGCCGCAACGACCAGATCCTGGTCGCCACGCGCCTGTGGCTGAAGGACCGTTTGTCGAAAGTGGTGGCTCTCTGCCGCGAAACCGCCGTCGTCGCGCTCGACCGTGCCGAAGCGGAGCAGTCGCTACCCTTGCCGGGTTATACCCATCTGCAACGTGCGGTCGTTTCGTCGGCCGGCATGTG
>CAYWHO010000145.1:0-5755 GCA_964458195.1 uncultured Arenimonas sp. | reverse complement strand
GATCGGCCAGGCATCCTTGCCCGGCTGCAGCACGACCGCATGACCGCCGAGGTGGAAGGCGCCGAGTTCGAAGCTGGTGCGGGTGCGCAGCGAGGGATTGAAGAAGACCAGGGCGATCGAGCGCCCCTTGAGCTGATCGCCGAGCTTGTGGCGCTTGAACGCGGACGCCTGTGCCAGCAGCGCGTCGAGATCGGCGCGGCTCCAGTCCTGGGTATTGAGGAAGTGCTTCATGGTTTGGCTCGGGATCGGATAGTTCGGATAGTTCGGATAGTTCGGAAAGGCGGTAACGCAGATCCATGTGCGGTGCGGCGCGCCGCTCTCGGCATCCTGCCTCCCGCGGCGTTTGCACATCCCTGTGCGGCAAAACAAAAAAGCCCAGCGCGAGGCTGGGCTTTTCCGGTGAACGTGCGATGACGTCCGGTTACCCAGCGGTCGTGTGGGCTTCCGGTCGGCGCGCGCGCGAGGTCATGCCCGCCGCCATGTAGGCGGAGGTCAGGACGACAGCGTTGGCGCAGGAGGTCTTCATTGGGCGCGAAGTATGTCAGCCGGGACTGGAGCGCGCAACTCAGCGGTAGCCGACGCCCGGTCCGTCCTGATCGTCCGGCACCACGGAGACGCGCACGCGCAGGCGGTTGCCCGGGTCGTAGCTCAGTCGAGACATGTATTTCTGGCCGTTGAACTGGTACTCGACGTCGTAGCCGGTGATGCGACGCTCTTCGCGTTCGACCTCGACCATGCGGCAGCCGCCGCTGCCGGCCGAGCCGTTGTTCTTGTCGATATTGCGGCCGATGGCGCCGCCGATGACGGCGCCGGCCACGGTCGCGGCCTTGCGGCCGTCGCCCTTGCCGACCTGGTTGCCCAGGGCGCCGCCGACGATGGCGCCGATCACGGTGCCGCCGGTGGGATCGCCGCCGTCGCGCACGTCCTCGCCGCAGCGCTCTTCCGGCACGCGGGTACGCACCAGCTCATAGATCGGGTCCGCGCGCAGCACGTCGGCGTAAGCATAGGTCACGTTTTCGCGCTCGTAGGGATAGCGATCGTTCTCGTCGTAATAGCCGGACTGGGCGAGGGCCAGCCCCGGCGAAAGCAGGGCGGCGGCGAGCAGGCTGAGGGCAAGACGTTTCATCGGGGCCTCCAAGGTCTGGATGCCAGTCCAGGCGCGGCGGTCGTCTTCCGGGACGCCGCCCGTTCTCACGTTCCCCAATACCTTCGGGTGGCGCGCCTGTCTGGCTGGAGGGATTCAAGCATCTTCCGGCTGAACCGTGTCCCAAGAGCGCCCGGGCCTCATGCCGAAGCGGAATCAGGCGACGACGCGGGCAACGCGCCCGGGCTTGTTAAACTTGCGGCCATGGAATTGCGCCTCTACAACAACCTGCACCGCCGCCTGGAAACCTTCGAACCCGCCGACCCGGCCCGGGTGACGATGTACCTGTGCGGTCCCACCGTCTACAACTACGTGCATATCGGCAACGCCCGCGGGCCGGTCGTCTTCGACGTGCTGGCCAGGCTGCTGCGCCGCCGTTACCCGAAGCTGGTGTACGCCCGCAACATCACCGACGTGGACGACAAGATCAACAACGCCGCGCAGGAGCTCGGCGTACCGATCTCGACGATCACCGACAAGTTCACGGCGATCTATCGCGAGGACATGGACCGACTCGGTGTGATCCGCCAGGACGTCGAGCCGCATGCCACTGAACACATGCCGCAGATGATCGCGATGATCGAGAAACTCATCGCCAGCGGCCATGCCTATGCCGCCGACGGCCACGTGCTGTTCTCGGTCGCCAGCTATTCCGACTACGGCAAGCTTTCGCGCCGCCCGATGGACGAGATGATCGCCGGCGCGCGCGTCGACGTCGCGCCGTACAAGCGCGACCCGGGCGACTTTGTTCTATGGAAGCCATCGCCGGACGGACTGCCCGGCTGGGAGTCGCCTTGGGGCATCGGCCGCCCGGGCTGGCATATCGAATGCTCGGCGATGGCCGAAGCGCATCTCGGCGAAACCATCGACATCCACGCCGGCGGCAACGACCTGCTCTTCCCGCATCACGAGAACGAAGTGGCGCAGAGCACCTGCGCGCATGGCGGCAAGGTGTTCGCACGTTTCTGGGTGCACAACGGCATGCTCGACATGGGCGGCACGAAGATGTCGAAGTCGCTCGGCAATGTCAGCGTGCTGCACGATCTGCTGGCGAAACACCCGCCCGAGGCCCTGCGTTACGCCCTGCTCACCGCGCATTACCGCCAGCCGCTGGACTGGTCCGAGGGCCTGGTCGAGCAGAGCATCCGCACGCTCGATCGCTTGTACGGCACGCTGCGCGATCTCGGCGATGTGCCGGCGTCCGCCGGCGCAATTCCGGAGAGCGTGGATGCGGCACTTTGCGACGACCTCAATACGCCGATGGTCCTGGCCGAACTGGCGCGATTGGCGGGCGAGACGCGCAAGGCGGAATCGTTCGAAGAGAAGCAGCGCCTGAAGTCCGAACTGCTGTCGGCGGCCTCCAGCCTGGGACTGTTGCAACAGGATCCGGCGGCATGGTTCGCCCGCGGCGCCGATGCCAGCGACGACGAACGCATCCAGTCGCTGATCGACGAACGCATCGCGGCGAAGAAGAACAAGGATTTCGCCCGCGCCGATGCGATCCGCCAGCAGCTCGCCGACGAAGGCGTGATCTTGGAGGACACCGCCCAAGGTGTCAGGTGGGCGAGAAAGCGCGTCTAGCGGATGCCTTGAATGGCATCCGCTGCGTTCTCGAGCGCCCGGCCAGGGAAGGCCGGGCCGGACGATACGAAGCCCTGCTTTTTCGCCAGGGATGGCAGTAACAGAACACCCGGAATTCGAGGAACTGATTCACCGATGTTGCCTACCGAAACCACCGCCGCTGAAGCGCAACGCGCCATCGCCGAAGAATTCTCCTTCTTCGGCGATTGGTCCGAGCGTTACCAGTACCTGATCGACCTGGGCAAGCGTCTGCCCGCGTTTCCCGAAGAATGGAAGACCGAGGCGAACCGACTGCAGGGTTGCCAGTCCATGGTCTGGATCGTGCCGGAAGGCGATGCCTCGCGGCTGCAGTTTCACTCGATCAGCGACTCCAGCATCGTCTCGGGCCTGATCTACCTCGCGCTGCGCGTGTATTCCGGCCGCAGCGCCGAAGAGATCCTTGCGACCACGCCCGACTACATCGCCGACATCGGCCTGGCCAAGCACCTGTCGCCGACGCGCAGCAACGGGCTGGCCTCGTTGTTGGCTTTCATCCAGAACACCGCGCGGGCGAAAGCCGCGCATTGATCCGAATCCTCACCCTGCCCTCTCCCGGAGGGAGAGAGTCGCGGGCGTAGGGTGGGCCCTGGCCCACCTAAGTCGTTGCGAAATGATCGCCCCTCACCCTGACCCTCTCCCCGCTGCACGGGGAGAGGGAATTGAATGCTTGGCGTGCGATGTGATGGCTTCGCGAGATTGCGCCCCTCACCCTGACCCTCTCCCCGTTGCACGGGGAGAGGGAATTCGTTGTGTATTGACTCCCCGGCTACCCGTGATGTCACACGCCACGCCGTTGACCCTTGAGGGCCTTCGGCGAAGCGGAGGGCAGGATGCCCGAAGCGACCGCGAATCGGTGGGCAGGACGCCGCACCGACTGAGCGGTCGACGAACGGCCCCCAAGGGTCAACGGCGTGGCGAGATTCTTTGCCCCTCACCCTGACCCTCTCCCCGTTGCACGGGGAGAGGGAATTTGACGGATGCTCAAGCCTTGAGGTTGATCCAGGTCGCTTTCAGTTCGGTGTACTTGTCGAAAGCATGCAGCGACTTGTCGCGCCCGTTGCCGGACTGCTTGTAGCCGCCGAACGGCGCAGTCATGTCGCCGCCGTCCCAGTAATTGACCCAGACGCTGCCGGCGCGCAGCTTGCGCGCGATGCGATGGGCGCGCGAGATATCGCGCGTCCAGACGCCGGCCGCGAGGCCATAAGGCGAATCGTTGGCGATGCGCAGGGCTTCTTCCTCGCTGTCGAAGGGAATGACCGACAGCACCGGCCCGAAGATTTCCTCGCGAGAGATCGTCGCGTCGTGCTTCACGTTGTCGAAGACGGTCGGCTCGATGTAGCAGCCGCCTTCCACCGTGTTCGCGCGCCTGCCGCCCAGGCGCAGCTGCGCGCCTTCGCTCTGGCCCTTTTCGATGTAACCGAGCACGCGCAGCGTCTGCGTCTCGTCAACCATCGCGCCCATGCGCGCATCGGGTTCGAGCGGATGCGATGGCTGCATGCTGCGCCCGGCTTCCACCACCATGCCGACGAACTCTTCCTGGATGTCGCGCTGCACCAGCAGGCGCGAAGCGGCCGTGCAGACCTCGCCCTGGTTGTAGAAGATGCCCGAGGCCGATTCGACCGCGGCGCGATGCAGGTCGTGCGCATCGGCGAAAACGATGTTCGGGCTCTTGCCTCCGCATTCCATGTAGGCGCGTTTCATGTTCGACTCGCCCGCGCAGGTCAGCAGGAACTTGCCAACCGCGGTGGACCCCGTGAACACGAGACCGTCCACGTCCATGTGCCGCGCCAGCGGTTCGCCGGCGGCACGGCCCAGGCCCGGCACCACATTGAACACGCCAGGCGGGATGCCGGCCTCGATCGCGATTTCGGCCAGGCGAATCGCCGTCAACGGCGATTTCTCGGAGGGTTTGAGCACGACGGAATTGCCCATCGCCAACGCCGGCGCCAACTTCCATACCGCCATCAGCATCGGGAAATTCCACGGAACGATCGCGCCGACCACGCCCAGCGGTTCGCGCGTGACGAGGCCGAGTTCATCCGGTCCGGTGGAGGCGATCTCGCCGTAGACCTTGTCGATCGCTTCGCCCGTCCAGTTCATGCAGCGCACCGAGGCGGCGACGTCCACGGCCAACGCATCGGCGACCGGTTTGCCCATGTCCAGCGATTCGAGCAAGGCCAACTCGCGTCCATACGTGTCGATCAACTGCGCGAAACGGATCAGGGTGCGCTTGCGTTGCACGGGTTTCGCTTCCGACCAGATACCGCTCTCGAAACTGCGGCGCGCGGCCGCAACGGCGCGATCGATGTCTTCGGCCTCGCATTCGGCCACTTTCGCCAGCACGCGCCCGTCGATCGGGCTCAATGCGTCGAACGTTCGCCCGGAGGCGGCATCGACGTATTTGCCGTCGATGAAAGCCTGGTGGCGGATCGTCAGGGCATCGGCCATCGCCTGCCAGTCGTCGCGGGTGAGGGTCTGGTTCATGGCGGCTCCGATCGGATGGAAGACGCGGCGGCCCGGCCGCCACGACGCAGTGGATTCAGAACGTCGGCGGCGTGCTGGCGCTGACGAGGATGGCGGGCTCGCTGCCGATGTTGCGGAAACGGTGCGGCGTGCGGCTTTCGAAGTAATAGGCCTCGCCCGGGCCGAGCACGCGCACGTGTTCGCCCACGGTGATCTCGACCTGGCCCTGCATGACCACGCCGCCCTCCTCGCCATCGTGCGAGAGCATGCTCTCGCCGGTGTCGCTGCCGGGCGGCATCACTTCGCGCAGGATGCACATCTGGCGATTCGCGCGGCGCTTGCCCACGAGGAAATAGTGGATGTCGTTGCTGCCCAGGTCCGGCATGTCCTCGCTGGCGTAGAACGGGCCGTCGCTGGCGTCGCCGGCAAGATCCATGGTGAAGAAATCCGCGAGCGAAATCGGAATGCCGTCCAGCACCTTCTTCAGCGAACTGACCGAGGGGCTGACCTTGTTCTGCTCGATCAGCG
>CAYWHO010000144.1:0-5772 GCA_964458195.1 uncultured Arenimonas sp. | reverse complement strand
ATGCCTTCGTGCACTCGCCGAGGTAGCGGTCTTCGCCGAACTGGGCGATGCGCAGCACGCCGACATCGCCGATGACAGCGGAAGGAAAATTGCCGGTGCCGATCGCCTGGAAACCGGCGATGCGTTCGAACGGAAAACGGAAGGCGTGATCGTCTTCTTCGTAGCCGGCCGCGGCGCAATCGGCAGCGGCGGGCGGGTCGACGAACGCGCTGCCGTCGTCTGTTTCGGCCGCCAGGCTCGAAGCCGTCACCAGCTGCGCGTTCGCGTCGATCGGGCGATCGCCGATCTTCAGGCGGAAATGCGGATCGCGGAACGCCTTGATGAAGCGACGTATCGCGAGAAAGGCGCGTACGCGCGAATGCGCGCCGTCGATGGAGGCGGTGGTTTCGCGATCGAGCGCGGGCAGATCGAGCTTGCGTTGTTCGACCATCCAGTCGAGATTGGCGTAGCCCTGCGCCATGTCCTTCTTCAGGCGCGAATAGTCCGCATGCCAGGCCTTGGGGTCGTAGGTGAGCGCATCCCAGGCGATCGCCAGGGCTAGCAGGGACAGCAGGAGGAGCAGGATTCGACGCAGGAACTTGAACATGGGGGCGGTCAGCGGGCTAGGTAGAAGTCAACACTAGCCGTCCGCCGACTATTCCTGAATAGGCCGGACGTCACCGGACCGGACGGCCTAGGCGGCCCGGACCCTCAAATGCCCCGGCGAAGCACCAGTTCGAGTACGGCCTTGCTGCCGAAGAAAGCCAGCGCGAGCAGGATCATCGCGATCAACGTCAGCTTTACCGCGCGCGGGCCGCGCCAGCCGTAGCGCCAGCGGCCGAACAACAGCACCAGCAGCACGATCCAGCTCAGGACCGATAGCACGGTCTTGTGCCACAGATGTTGTTCGAGCAGGTTCTGCACGAACAACACGCCCGTGACGAGTGCGAGCGTGAGCAGGACGAAACCGGCGCCGAGCGAACGAAACAGCAGGATTTCCAGTTGCGTCAACGGCGGCAACGCCCGCAGCCAGCCAGGGATCCGGCGTTTGCGCAGCGCCTTTTCCTGGAACCACAGCATCAGCGCCAGCAGCGCGGAGACGGCCAGCGTCGCATACGCCAGCAGCGCCAGCAGGGCGTGCAGTTGCAGCCGCCAGTCGAGTTCCGTCGCCGAACCATGCCCCGCGAAGTGATAGAGCAGCAGGAATGCCGCGGCGAGCGGATAGGTGATGACGCCGAGCGCGGCCAGGCGCTGGGCCTGCGCGGCGATGGTGCTCAGCGTGGCCATGCCGAGCCCGACCAGGGAAAGCGCGGCGAAAAAATGCAGGTCCGGCGCATTCAGACGCATCCAGCCCAGGCCATGCGTCGCGGCGTGCAGACACAGCGCCGGCAAGACCAGCCAAGCCTCCGGACGGTGCGAAGGCATGTCGCCCCGCAGTGCGCGCATCAGCCTCGCGCTTGCCGTTACGTAGGCGAGCGCGGCGAGCAGCGGAACCAGGTTGGTGGCGGGAAACGGCGACATGCGCGCAGTTTGGCACAAAGAGGAAAAGATGAGAACGGTTCTCAAGTGGGGTCCGGCAGGTACGGCGGCAGGCTATACTTCGCGCCCCGAAACGCCTGTCCCACTCCCCATGTTCGAGTCGCTCACCCAGCGCCTTTCCGGCACCTTGCAGCGTCTGCGCGGTCGCGGCCGCCTCAGCGAGGACAACATCCGCGAATCGCTGCGCGAAGTCCGCGTGGCCCTGCTCGAGGCGGACGTCGCCTTGCCGGTGGTGGTCGCGTTGATCGAGCGCATCAAGGCGCGCGCGATCGGCCAGGAAGTGCTGCAGAGCCTGACGCCGGGCCAGGCGCTGATCAAGATCGTGCACGATGAAATGGCGGCGGTCATGGGGTCGCAGGCCAGCGATCTGAATCTCAACGTGCCGGCGCCGGCGATCGTGCTGATGGCCGGCCTGCAGGGCGCGGGCAAGACCACGACGGTCGGCAAGCTCGCCAAGCACCTGAAGGAAAAGCGCAAGAAGAAGGTGATGGTGGTCAGTTGCGACGTCTATCGTCCGGCCGCCATCCAGCAATTGGAGACCTTGGCGAAACAGGTCGATGTGCTGTTCTTCCCGAGTGCGCCGAACCAGAGCCCTGTCGATATCGCGCGCGCGGCGATCGACGACGCGCGCCGCAGTTTCGTCGACGTGTTGCTGGTCGATACCGCGGGTCGCCTCGCCATCGACGAAGCGATGATGGCCGAGATCAAGGCGCTGCATGCCGCGATTTCACCAGTCGAAACATTGTTCGTTGTTGACGCGATGACCGGTCAGGACGCGGCCAATACGGCCAAGGCTTTCAGCGAAGCGTTGCCGCTTACCGGCGTCGTGTTGACCAAGACCGATGGCGATGCACGCGGCGGCGCGGCGCTGTCGGTGCGTTACATCACCGGCCAGCCGATCAAGTTCACCGGCGTCGGCGAGAAACCCGATGGCCTCGACGTCTTCCATCCGGATCGCGCCGCCAGCCGCATCCTCGACATGGGCGACGTACTGTCGCTCGTCGAACAGGTCCAGTCGCAGGTCGATCAGGACAAGGCCGCCAAGCTGGCCGAGAAGGTCAGCAAGGGCAAGCGCTTCGACCTCAACGACATGCGCGACCAGCTCGAGCAGATGCAGAACATGGGCGGGCTGGCCGGCCTGATGGACAAGCTGCCCGGCATGGGCCAGATCCCGGACAGCGTGAAAGGCAAGGTCACCGGCAAGGAAGTGCCGCGCATGATCGCCATCATCAATTCGATGACGAAGAAGGAACGCCGCAACCCGGCCGTCCTGAACGGTTCGCGCCGGGCCCGCATCGCCAAGGGCGCCGGCACCACCCCGGCCGAGGTCAACAAGCTCCTGAAGCAGTACGACCAGATGGAAGGCATGATGCGCAAGCTCAGCCAGGGCGGCCTGAAGGGCATGATGCGGGGCATGAAAGGCCTGATGGGCGGGGGATTCCCGGGTGGCGGGGGCTTCCGCCGCTGACCCGGCCGGGCCGGCCCGGTTTTCTTAGGCCGCCCAAGCAGTTATACTCTCCGGCTCCCCGCGTGCCTCGGGCGCCGGACTTCACCCAAGAACTACAGAGCAAACAGCAATGGTCAAGATTCGCCTGACCCGTGGCGGCGCCAAGAAGCGTCCCTTCTACCACATCATCGTCACCGATCATCGCAACAAGCGCGATGGTCGTTCGCTCGAGCGCCTCGGTTTCTACAACCCGGTCGCCAAGGGCAACGAAAAGCGCGTCGAACTGAACGTCGAGCGCGTGAAGCATTGGGTTTCCCAGGGCGCGCAGCTGAGCGACAAGGTCGGCACGCTGTTCAAGGAAGCCTCCAAGGCTTCGGCCTGAAGCCCGTCCTCGCGCCTCGTCGCGAGGAGCCGCGTATGAAGGATCAAGAGCGCCGAATCCTGCTGGGCAGGATCCTCGGCGCTTTTGGCGTTCGGGGCGAAGTGAAGATCGACAGCTTCACCGATCCGGCCCGCTCGCTGCTGAAATACCAGCCCTGGGTGCTTTCGCATCGCGGCCTTGAACGCGAGGTCGACAAGGCCAGCGGGCGCGAAACGCCGAAAGGCCTGATCGCCTCCTTGCCAGGTATCGAAGACCGCGATGCGGCCGAAGCATTGCGCGGTGCCGAACTGTGGGTTCCGCGCAGCCGCCTGCCGGCCCCCAAGCCCGGCGAACATTATTGGGTGGATCTGGAAGGCCTCGAGGTCGTCAATCGCGATGGCATCGTGTTCGGCACCGTGTCGCACTTGTTCGATACCGGCGCCAACGACGTGCTCGTGGTCAGCGGCGAGCGCGAACGCCTGATTCCCTACGTGCCCGGGCAATTCGTGCTCGATGTGGATTTCGATGCGGGCCGGATCACGGTCGATTGGGATCCGGAGTTCTGATCGCATGCGTATCGATGTGATCAGCCTGTTCCCCGAGTTCATGCACCAGGCCGCGAAGGTCGGCGTGATCGGCCGCGCGCAGGAGCGCGGATTGATCGAAGTCGAAGCCTGGAATCCGCGCGACTACGCCACCGACAACTATCGCCGCGTCGACGAGCGCCCCTTCGGCGGCGGGCCGGGCATGGTGATGCTGCCGGAACCGCTGGGCGCCTGCCTGAAAGCTGCGCGCGCCGCCTCCGAGGCACCGGCGCGCGTCGTTTGCCTGAGTCCGCAGGGCGTGCCGCTTACCCAGGCGAAGGTGCGCGAACTGGCGGCGCTGCCCCGCCTGATCCTCGTTTGCGGACGGTACGAAGGCTTGGACGAGCGCTTCATCGAGCGTGAGATCGACGAGGAAATCTCGATCGGCGACTACGTCCTGTCCGGCGGTGAGCTGGCCGCGGCCGTGGTCATCGACGCGGTCGGCCGGGTCCAGGACGGCGCCTTGAATGACGCCGAGTCCGCCAACCAGGACAGTTTCGAGAACGGCCTGCTCGACTGCCCGCATTACACCCGGTCGGAGGCCTGGGGCACCGAGGGCGTGCCGCCGGTCCTGCTATCGGGCGATCACGCCAAGATTGCCCGCTGGCGCCGCCAGCAAAGCCTGGGTCGGACCTGGCTGCGGCGCCCGGACCTGCTGGCCCGGGTGGAGCTGGACCGCAAGGACGCCGAGTTGCTAGCCGAATTCCAGGCCGATTGGCTGGCCAGGCAGGCCGATTCCGGGGCGTAAACGCTTGAAACCCCTAGCCAATCAGAAACTTCGCCGGCTATAATTGCCAACTCACTGCCGCCCGGCAGCCCAAGAACTACAGATCGAAACGATCCGGTGCAACCATGAACAAGCTCCTCCAGCAATTCGAAGCCGACCAGATGACCCGCAAGCTGCCGGAATTCGGCCCGGGCGATACCGTCGTCGTCAACGTCAAGGTCAAGGAAGGCAATCGCGAGCGCGTGCAGGCGTACGAGGGCGTGGTCATCGCCAAGAAGAACGCCGGCCTGAACTCAGCTTTCACCGTGCGCAAGATTTCGCATGGCGTCGGCGTCGAGCGCGTCTTCCAGACCCACAGCACCGTCATCGACTCGGTCAGCGTGAAGCGCCGCGGCGACGTGCGCCAGGGCAAGCTGTATTACCTGCGCGCCCTGGAAGGCAAGAAGGCCCGCATCAAGGAAGACCTGTCCGCCCGTTCGGCCGACTGATCGAGCTGCAGGATTGTTCGAAACGGCCGCGAAAGCGGCCGTTTTCGTTGATGCGCATGGATGTGCGAACGCTGCGGGCGCAGGATGCGCAGGAGCAGCGTGCCGAGCGCCCATCGCGCAGCGATGGCGCGGAAGTTCTCCGCAAGTTTGCGAATCCGGGGCCATGCTAGGGAGCAGTCGCTGAACATGCAGCAGGAATCCGCCGGCGTACGCATAGACCTCTGGCTCTGGGCCGCGCGCTTCTACAAGACGCGTTCGCTGGCCAAGCAGGCGATCGAAGGCGGCAAGGTGGAAGTCGACGGGCAGGGCGTGAAGCCTTCGCGTTCCCTGCGCGGCGGCGAGAGCCTGCGGATCTCGCGCGGCGAGGAAACCTTCGAGATCCTGGTGCTCGACCTGAGCGATACGCGCGGCCCGGCCAGCGTCGCGCAGAAGCTCTACCGCGAGAGCGAGGAATCCGTTGCCCGCCGCGCCGCGGAGCGCGAGCAGCGCAAGCTCGAACGTGCCGGCTACCGCGCGCCGCAGGGCAAGCCCGACAAGCGCGCCCGCCGCCTGATCCAGGCCCTGGGCGACATCGACGCGTTCTGAGCCGCTTGGCTCAGCGCAGCGCTTTCAACCGGTACAAGGCTTCCAGCGCCTGCTTCGGCGTC